>NZ_JAAGPC010000081.1:0-39491 GCF_017104595.1 Burkholderia sp. Tr-20390
TTGACGCTCGGCGCGCGCGGCGTGCTGGCGCTGACGGCCGACGGCGCGGCGCGGCATTATCCGGCGCCGGCCGTGCAGGCCGTCGACACGACGGCGGCCGGCGATACCTTCATCGGCGGCTTTTCCGCACGGCTCGCGGCCGGCGCGGACGTCGATACGGCCATCCGCTTCGCGCAACGCGCCGCGGCACGGTCGGTCACGCGAGCGGGCGCACAGCCGTCGATTCCCACGCTGGCCGAACTGGCCGAATAGGGCCTGATCAAGCATCTCGGCCGGTACGTCGCAAACGACGGCCGGCCGGCTACCTGCGATGCGCGCCGGCAGCGGAGCGCCGCCCATCCCCTGGCTTCCAAAACATGCTGAAACACGCATTATTCATTTAGCTGTTTGTAATAAACAGACGAATAATTCGAAAAAATAGCGGAAACACCATCAAGTTGTGCGGTGCATGGTCGTAAATGCACCAAGTGAAGCAATGCTTCGAAGCGACGGGCCTGTCCCGTCCATCACGACGCAACACAGGAAGGATGATGGTGTTCAAAAACCTGACGATTCGTGCGCGCATCGGTTTCACGATGGCGTTTCTGGCGGTGCTCCTGGGGGTGATCGGCGCGCTTGGCGTGTACGGCATGACGCGCGCGAACGACACGACGCGCGAGGTTTTCACGAACCAGATGCCCAGCGCGGTCGATGTTTCGGTGGCCGAGATCTACGCCGCGCGCGAACGCCTGGCGCTCGACCGTGGGGCGCTGCTGGCCGGCACGCCCGACGCGGCGGCCGCCGTCGAACGAAGCCGCGCGATGCGCGCGCAGTCCGATACGTGGTGGCAGAAATACCTCGCGTTGCCGCGCGGCCCGGAGGAAGACCGGCTCGCACAGGACGTCGCCGCGAAGCGGCAGGCGTTGCAGCACGAGTGTGACGCGTTCGCGAGCGTGATCGGGGCGAACCAGACCGACCGGATCGGCGAAGGCGCGAAGCAGCTCCAGGCGCGCTACAACGACCTCTCGGTGGCGAGCGAGGCGCTGCGCAACTTCCAGTTCACCGATGCGCAAGCCGGCTTCGACCGTGCGGAATCCGCGTTCGACACGGTGCGCGTGCTGGCGATCGTCGCGCTGCTGGCCGGCCTCGCCGCCGCGGTGGTGTCATGGTTGACGCTGAGCCGCGCGATCGGCCGTCCGATTGCCGACGCGCTCGCGCATTTCGATGCGATTGCCGCCGGCGACCTGCGCCGGCCGATCGTCGTGGATCGCCGTGACGAGATGGGCCAGCTTCTCGAAGGCCTCGGCAAGATGCAGCGCGGGCTCGTCGACACGGTGCGCACCGTGCGCGGCGGCAGCGAGTCGATCGCGACCGCGGCGCGCCAGATCGCGGCCGGTAACATCGACCTGTCGTCGCGCACCGAGGAACAGGCCGCGGCGCTGCAGGAAACCGCGTCGAGCATGGAGCAGCTGACCGGCACCGTGAAACAGAACGCGGACAATGCACGCCAGGCGAGTTCGCTGGCCGCGAACGCGTCAGAGATTGCAAACAAGGGCAATACGGTGGTCGGCCAGGTGGTCGGCACGATGGGCGAGATCAACGACAGCTCGGCCAAGATCGCGGACATCATCGCGATCATCGAGGGAATCGCGTTCCAGACCAACATTCTTGCGCTGAATGCCGCAGTCGAAGCGGCGCGGGCAGGCGAGGAAGGCCGCGGTTTCGCGGTCGTCGCGGGCGAGGTGCGCAGCCTGGCCCAGCGTTCGTCGACCGCGGCCAAGGAGATCAAGGTGCTGATCGACGCATCGGTGGAGCGCATTCGCTCGGGTTCCACGCTGGTCGACGAAGCGGGGCGCACGATGAGCGACGTGATCAGCGCGGTGCAGCGCGTGACCGACATCATGGGCGAGATCGCGGCGGCGTCCGAGGAGCAGAGCGGCGGGATCGACCAGGTGGCGCGCGCGGTCGCGCAGATGGACGAGGTCACGCAGCAGAATGCGGCGCTCGTCGAGGAAGCCGCGGCTGCCGCGCAATCGCTCGACGAACAGGCCGGGCGCCTGCGCGAAACGGCAGCGGTCTTCCAGCTCAATGAAGACGAGGCACGCCCGGGTGTCGCGGCCCCGGTTGCCGTGCGTCACGCGCCGCGTGCGGCCGCCGCAACGGTGGCGGTGCCCGTCCAGGCTGCTGCGCGCGACGAGCGCGACGCACCCCCGAAACGCGTCGCCGCGGCGGCGCCGGTACGCCGGCCTGTCGCGGCTTCTGCAGCACCCGCGCAAGCGGCCGCTACCGCCGACGCGGACGATTGGGAAACCTTCTGATTCGCGCGCGCCGCGCATCTATCCCCATTTGGTGACGAACGACGCCCGCGACATGCGGGCGTCGTCGTTTCCGCGACGGAAGAAATGTGACAGGCGACGGGCATGAATGACGAGCGTGCCACGTCGCATGCCGGGTGAAACGTGCATCGAAGGATGCGTGCACAGGTTGTGCGTCATGTTCCCGCATCCGTCGTACGGGTATTTCCGTAAGGGCGCTGCGAAAAAAATTTGTAACGGCGCGCGCAACGTGTCGTCGAAAACGACCGCTCGAACGTATAGGGATGAAGGGGAGAAGCGACGACGTCGGAGGTGTCCAACACACAAGACGTTCCGTTGTTCGACGAGACGCGCCGGATGCAGTTTCTGCGGCTCGGGAGGTCGATTGTAAAACGACGAAATGTGTTGTCCAAGCGGTGTTGTCGAGAATGACGAACTTCATACGAAGAGTTCGTGAAAAAAAATAAGAAAGGGTTTAGGATGAATTCGAACGCGCTTGCTTCTGCGCAGTCGTACGAAGGCAGGCACGTCTTCAGACTCAGGCGAGGGAGGTAGCATGGATATTTACAGCAGCTTCGCGAACCGCTTCGAAAAAACGCGAGAGGAAGAGCTCTCGCTGGAGGAGTATCTCGCGCTCTGCAAGAACGATCCATCCGCGTACGCGACGGCTGGTGAACGCATGCTGGAAGCAATCGGGGAACCTGAACACATCGATACCCGCAACGACCCGCGCCTGTCGCGGATCTTTGCGAACAAGGTCATCAAGGTCTATCCCGCATTCCGTGAGTTCTACGGAATGGAGGAGGTGATCGAGCAGGTGGTCGCCTATTTCCGCCACGCTGCGCAAGGGCTCGAAGAGAAGAAGCAGATCCTCTATCTGCTTGGCCCGGTGGGCGGCGGCAAGTCGTCGATCGCCGAGCGTCTGAAGCAACTGATGGAGCGCGTGCCGTTCTATTCGCTGAAGGGTTCGCCCGTCAACGAATCGCCGCTCGGGCTGTTCGACTACGACGAAGACGGTCCGATCCTCGAGGAACAGTACGGCATTCCGCGCCGCTACCTGAAGAACATCCTGAGTCCGTGGGCCGTCAAGCGGCTGCACGAATACAACGGCGATATCCGCCAGTTCCGCGTGGTGCGCCGCTATCCGTCGATCCTGCGGCAGGTCGGCATCGCGAAGACGGAGCCGGGCGACGAGAACAACCAGGACATCTCGTCGCTGGTCGGCAAGGTCGATATCCGCAAGCTCGAACAGTACGCGCAGGACGACGCCGACGCGTACAGCTACTCGGGCGGCCTGTGCCTGGCGAACCAGGGGCTGCTCGAGTTCGTCGAAATGTTCAAGGCGCCGATCAAGGTGTTGCACCCGCTGCTCACCGCCACGCAGGAAGGCAACTTCAAGGGCACCGAGGGCTTCGGCGCGATTCCGTTCGACGGGATCATCCTCGCGCACTCGAACGAGTCGGAGTGGAAGGCGTTCCGCAACAACCGCAACAACGAGGCACTGCTCGACCGGATCTTCGTCGTGAAGGTGCCGTACTGCCTGCGCGTGTCGGAAGAGACCAAGATCTACGAGAAGCTGATCCGCAACTCGTCGCTGGCCGAGGCCGTCTGCGCGCCGGGCACGCTGAAGATGATGTCGCAGTTCTCGGTGCTGTCGCGCCTGCACGAGCCGGAGAATTCGAGCCTGTTCTCGAAGATGCAGGTGTATGACGGCGAAAACCTGAAGGACACCGATCCGAAGGCGAAGTCGTACCAGGAATACCGCGACTACGCGGGCGTGGACGAAGGGATGACGGGCGTGTCGACACGCTTCGCGTTCAAGATCCTGTCGCGCGTGTTCAACTTCGATTCGAGCGAGGTGGCGGCCAACCCCGTGCACCTGATGTACGTGCTCGAACAGCAGATCGAACGCGAGCAGTTCCCGCCGGAAACCGAGCAGAAGTACCTGTCCTTCGTGAAGGACGTGCTCGCGTCGCGCTACGCGGAATTCATCGGCAAGGAGATCCAGACGGCGTACCTCGAGTCGTATTCGGAGTACGGCCAGAACATCTTCGACCGCTACGTCACGTATGCGGACTTCTGGATCCAGGACCAGGAATTCCGCGATCACGACACGGGCGAGAGCTTCGACCGCGCCGCGCTGAACGCGGAGCTGGAGAAGATCGAGAAGCCGGCCGGCATCAGTAATCCGAAGGATTACCGCAACGAGATCGTGAACTTCGTGTTGCGTGCGCGGGCGGCGAATGCCGGCAAGAACCCCGTGTGGACGAGCTACGAGAAGTTGCGCGTCGTGATCGAGAAGAAGATGTTCTCGAACACCGAGGAACTGTTGCCGGTGATTTCGTTCAACGCCAAGGGTTCGGCGGAGGAGCAGCGCAAGCATGAGGACTTTGTGAACCGGATGGTCGCGAAGGGCTATACGCCGAAGCAGGTGAGGCTGCTTTGCGACTGGTACCTGCGCGTGCGCAAGTCGTCATGACGCGCGCGGTACCGCGCCCGTACGGCGTCGCCGTACGGGTGTTTTCAGAGACGCCGCCCGCATGACGGGAGACGGCATGTGCGGCGAGCGTCCCGGCATATCGACTTTCGAGCGGGAGACCGGGAGTGCTTCATCAAATCATCGACCGCAGGCTGGCCGGCAAGAACAAGAGTATCGCCAACCGCGAACGCTTTCTGCGTCGCGTCAAGAACTACATTCGTCGTGCCGTGTCCGACGCGGTGCGCGACCGTAGCATCAAGGATATCCAGAGCACGCAAAGCATCACGATTCCGCGCAAGGACATCGCGGAGCCGAATTTTCGGCACGCCCCTGGCGGACGTCGTGAATACGTGCACCCCGGCAACGAGGACTACGTGCGCGGCGACAAGATCCCGCGTCCGCAGGGCGGCTCGGGCGGCGGGGGCAGTCAGGCGAGCAACGAGGGCGAAGGGCAGGACGACTTCGTATTCGAGTTGTCGCGCGACGAGTTCATGCAGTACTTCTTCGACGATCTCGAACTGCCGCGCCTCGTGAAGACGCACCTGCTGACGGTGCCGAGCTGGAAGAACGTGCGCGCGGGCTGGTCGGCGGAAGGCACGCCGAACAACATCGACGTCGTGCGTTCGCTGCGCAGCGCGCTCGGGCGTCGCATCGCGCTCGGCTCGCCGCTCGTCAACGAGCTGCGCGAACTCGAGGCGCAACTCGAGGCGATGAAGAGCGATCCGGAAGACCGGCGCGCGGAGATCGCGGTGCTCGAGGCCGAGATCCATCACCTGAAGGGGCGCATCTGGCGGATTCCGTTCATCGATCCGTTCGACCTGCGCTACATCAACCGCGTGAAGCAGCCGCAACCGTCGAGCCAGGCCGTGATGTTCTGCCTGATGGACGTGTCGGGCTCGATGGACGAGCAGCGCAAGGATCTGTCGAAGCGCTTCTTCATCCTGCTTTACCTGTTCCTCAAGCGGAACTACGAGCGCATCGAGGTCGTGTTCATCCGTCACCACACGCGAGCCGAGGAAGTCGACGAGGACACCTTCTTCCATTCGACCGAGAGCGGCGGCACGGTGGTGTCGAGCGCGCTCGAGCTGATGCGCAAGGTGATGAACGAGCGCTACTCGCCGACCGAGTGGAACATCTACGGCGCGCAGGCGTCCGACGGCGACAACTGGACCGACGATTCGCCCAAGTGTCGCAAAATCCTGGAAGAGGATATCCTCACGAAGACGCGTTACTTCGCGTATATCCAGGTCGCGCCGGAAGAGCAGAACCTGTGGCTGGAATACGCGCAACTGGCCTTGTCTCAGCCGCACCTCGCGATGAAAAAAGTCGAATCGGCTGCCGACATCTACCCGGTGTTTCGCGAATTGTTCGAAAAGCAGGTGGAAATGTCATGACGACCCGCCATCTGCACAACGAGTCGCGCGGCTATGCGCCGCGCCCTTCCGGCGACGACACGGCCGGCCCTGCCGCATCGCAGCAACGCGGGCAGGCCGAACCACCGCCGCCGGCCGCCGACTTGCCCGGCTCCGGGCGAAAGGAAGCGCGTATGAACGTTGCCGAACGCAAGCCGCTGCCGTGCCCGTCCGACTGGACGTTCGAACTGCTCGAGGAATACGACACGCACATCTCGCAGGTTGCCGAACAATACGAGCTCGATATCTACCCGATCCAGCTCGAACTGATCAGCGCCGAGCAGATGATGGACGCGTATGCGTCGGTCGGGATGCCCGTCAACTACCGTCACTGGTCGTTCGGCAAGCATTTCCTGTCGACCGAGAAGAGCTACCGTCGCGGCCAGATGGGGCTCGCGTACGAAATCGTCATCAACTCGAACCCGTGCATCGCGTACCTGATGGAAGAGAACACGATGACGATGCAGGCGCTCGTCATCGCGCACGCGGCGTACGGGCACAACTCGTTCTTCAAGGGCAACTACCTGTTCCGGCTATGGACCGACGCACACGCGATCATCGACTATCTCGTGTACGCGAAGAACTACGTCGCGGAATGCGAGGAGCGCTACGGCCTCGATCGCGTCGAGGAACTGCTCGATTCGTGCCATGCGCTGATGAACTACGGCGTCGACCGCTACAAGCGGCCGCAGAAGCCTTCGCTGTCGAAGGAAGCCGCGCTGCGGCGCGAGCGCGAGGCGTACCTGCAGTCGCAGGTGAACGAACTGTGGCGCACGCTGCCGGGCAAGAAGCCCGAGCTGATGGAAGAGCAGGAAGACCGCTATCCGCCCGAGCCGCAGGAGAACCTGCTGTATTTCGCGGAGAAGAATGCGCCGCTGCTCGAGCCGTGGGAGCGGGAAGTGATCCGCATCGTGCGCAAGATCGGCCAGTATTTCTACCCGCAGCGGCAGACGCAGGTGATGAACGAAGGCTGGGCAACGTTCTGGCACTACACGCTGCTGAATACGCTGTACAACCAGGGGAAGCTGGAAGACAGCTTCATGATGGAATTCCTGCACTCGCACAGCAACGTGGTCTACCAGCCGCCCGTCACGAAGCCGTACTACAGCGGGATCAACCCGTATGCACTCGGCTTCTCGATGATGAGCGACATCCGGCGGATCTGCGAAGCGCCGACGGAAGAAGACTACAAGTGGTTTCCGGAGATCGCGGGCACCCCGTGGCTGCCGGCGATGCACTACGCGATGCGCAACTTCAAGGACGAGAGCTTCATCGCGCAGTATCTGTCGCCGAGCCTGATTCGCGACATGCGGCTGTTCTCGGTGCTCGACGACGACATGCGCGATTCGCTCGAGGTGTCGGCGATCCACGACGATTCGGGCTACCAGTACGTGCGGCAGGCGCTGTCGCGGCAGTACGACATCCATCACCGCGAGCCGAACATCCAGGTGTGGGCGGTGAATACGCGCGGCGACCGCAGTCTCACGCTGCGCCACTTCATGACCGACAACCGCCACCTGTCGAACGACAGCGACGAGGTGCTCAAGCACATGGCGCGGCTCTGGCAATTCGACGTGTTCCTGGAAAGCGTCGACGAGGCCGGCACCGTGCGCAAGCGCTACGAGTGCCGCTACGTGCCGCCGGAGGTGCGGATCTGAACGTCGCCTGCGGAAAGTTTGCATCGGACGCCAGCCTTGCGGCTGGCGTTTTCATATGACGAACGCGTGGCAGGAGAAAAATCTTCTACATCCGGACGAACCCGGAGAGCCCGTTACTTTACATTTCGCTAAAATTCCGTAGCGCCGTGCGCCGGAACCGGTGCCACGTGCAACCGCACGCGGCGGCCCCAGCCGTCTCGCCCAGAAAGCACTAAAAGGAACTGACCAATCCATGGACGTCCAGACCGACCAAGCTGCGCTGTCCGCGCATGACACCCGGCGGCGCGTGTTCGCCATCGTCGGCGCCTCGTCGGGCAACCTCGTCGAGTGGTTCGACTTCTACATCTACTCGTTCTGCGCGCTGTACTTCGCGCCGGCGTTCTTCCCGAGCGGCAACACGACGACGCAACTGCTGAACACGGCCGGGGTGTTCGCGGCCGGCTTCCTGATGCGTCCGATCGGCGGCTGGCTGTTCGGCCGCATCGCCGACCGCCACGGCCGCCGCAACGCGATGATGATCTCGGTGCTGATGATGTGCGGCGGCTCGCTCGTGATCGCGGTGCTGCCGACCTATGCGCAGATCGGCGCGCTCGCGCCGGCGCTGCTGCTGGTCGCGCGGCTGTTCCAGGGGCTGTCGGTGGGCGGCGAATACGGCACGAGCGCGACCTACATGAGCGAGGTGGCGCTGAAGGGCCGTCGCGGCTTCTTCGCGTCGTTCCAGTACGTGACGCTGATCGGCGGCCAGCTGTGCGCGCTGCTCGTGCTCGTGATCCTGCAGCAGACGCTGTCGGCCGACGAACTGAAGGCGTGGGGCTGGCGCATCCCGTTCGTGGTCGGCGCGGCGGCCGCGCTGATCTCGCTGTACCTGCGCAAGTCGCTCGATGAAACGTCGACGACCGCATCGCGCGACAAGAAAGACGCGGGCACGATCCGCGGCGTGTGGCAGCACAAGGGCGCGTTCTTCACGGTGGTCGGCTTCACGGCCGGCGGCTCGCTGATCTTCTATACGTTCACGACGTACATGCAGAAGTACCTCGTGAACACGGCCGGCATGCATGCGAAGACGGCCAGCAACGTGATGACCGTCGCGCTGCTCGTCTACATGCTGATGCAGCCGGTGTTCGGCGCGCTGTCCGACAAGATCGGCCGCCGCACGTCGATGATCCTGTTCGGTTCGTTCGCGGTGATCGGCACGGTGCCGCTGATGCATGCGCTGAAGGACGTGACGAGCCCGGTGGCCGCATTCGTGCTGATCACCGTCGCGCTCGCGATCGTCAGCTTCTACACGTCGATCAGCGGGCTGATCAAGGCCGAGATGTTCCCGCCGGAAGTGCGCGCGATGGGCGTCGGCCTGTCATATGCGGTCGCGAACGCGATCTTCGGCGGTTCCGCCGAGTACGTCGCGCTGTGGTTCAAGTCGATCGGCAGCGAGGAAACCTTCTACTGGTACGTGACCGTGCTGTGCGCGATCTCGTTGATCGTGTCGTGGCGGATGCGCGATCCGAGCAAGGAAGGGTATCTGCGTCACGAGCCGTGATCGGCTGCGCAGTGTGCGCATCGAGCGCATTCGCATCATGACGAACGTCCCGCCATCCGGCGGGACTTTTTTTTGCGGCGTGCGATTACGCGGGCGGAGGCGTCGCGTGGTCGGGCGCCGGATCGGATGCGCTCGACAGGCTGCCTTGCTCGACCAGCCATTCGAACATCCGCTCGACGATCGGCGAGCGCGACGGGCCTTCCATGCGCGACAGCCACCACGTGGTGCCGGGCAGGCGCGGGTAATCGGCGAGCACGGTCAGCGTGCGCTGGTCGATGCCTGCCTGCGCGACGAGGCGCGGCAGGCACGCGATGCCGCGGCCGCGCAGCACGGCGTCCAGCACGAGCCGCTGGTCGTCGTAGATCGCATGCATCCGGAATGCCGACAGCTGCTCGCGAAACACCGTCGCGAGACGCTCGTCGGTCAGGCTGGCTTCGAGACAGATGACGCCCGCGTGCAGCGGGTGCGCGTCGCGCGGCACGCGTTCGAGTTGCGCTGCCAGCGGCGTCGCGCACACCGTCACCCATTCGTCGCGCATGAACGGGATATCGAGCAGGCCGGGCTGCAGCATCGGCCGCGTGCCGATCGTCATGTCGACGTCGATTTCGTCGACGTAGCGCGCGGTTTCGTCGGTCGACAGCAGCGGGCACAGGTCGGGCAGCGCGTGCTGCAACTGCTCGAGGCGCGGCTGCAGCCAGCCATGCAGCAACGGCGCGGGACACACGAGCACGACGAGCCCCGGGTTCAGGTAGGTCGCGATGCGGTCGAGGCCGCCGCGCAACGTGTCCATCGCGCGCTGCACGCTGCGCTGCAGGACCTCGCCGGCGATGGTCAGTTCGACACCGCGGCCGCGCCGGCGGAACAGCGGCTGACCGAGTTGCGCTTCGAGCTGCTGGATCTGATGGCTGATCGCCGATTGCGACAGGTGCAGCTCGTCGGCCGCGCGCGAGAAATTACCCAATCGGGCCGCGGCTTCGAAGCCGGTCAGCAGTTTCAGGGAAGGAACGCGTTGCATCGAGGTATGAGCCAGATTGATTGATTCGGCCAATAAATATCAATATTCGTCAAGTTTAACCTGACGCACAATCGGCCATCAATCACAACGGAGGCTGAACGATGGGTCGCTTTGATGCTCGCCAGCGCGGTTACCGGATGCCCGCGGAATGGGAATCCATGGATGCCACGTGGCTCGGATGGCCGGTTCTCCACGATCGCGAGGATCTGTGGGGGAGCCATTACGCGCAGGTATGCCGCGAATTCGCGCTGGTCGCGCGGACGATCGCCCGCTACCAGCGCTGCGTGGTGGCCGCACACTACAGCCAGGCCGACGCCGCGCGCGAGATGGTCGGCGCGAGCGTCGACGTGCTGCCGGTCGCGGCCGAGGACAACTGGCTGCGCGACTGCGGGCCGGTCTTCCTCGTGAGCGAACAGCGCAGGCTCGGCGCGGCCGTGTTCCGCTTCAACTGCTGGGGCGAGAAATACCAGCCGTACGACGGCTGCCAGCAGGCCGGGCAGGACATCGCCCGCGCGGCCGGCGCGGAGATCTTCAATTCGCACCTGGTGCTGGAGGGCGGCGCGTTCTATGTCGACGGGCAGGGCACGCTGGTCACCACCGAGAGCTGCCTGCTGCATCCGAATCGCAATCCGCACCTGAGCCGCGCGGAGATCGAGGCGGAGCTGCGGCGGATGCTGGGCGTCGAGAAGATCATCTGGCTGCCGGGCAATCCCGACGAAGTGGAGACGAACGGGCACGTGGACGGCATCGCGTCGTTCATCGCACCCGGCCGGATGCTGTGCCAGACCGCGCTGCCGGAGCAGGGCGACTATTTTCACGTGATGCGGGAAAACCGTCGCGCGCTGGAGCTGGCGACCGATGCGGCGGGGCGCCGCTTCGAGCTGCTCGACCTGCCGTCGCCGATCGTCACCGAACGCTTCGGCTCCGAGCGTTACTGCGATTGCTATGCGAACTACATTCTGGTGAACGGCGCGGTGATCGTGTCCGCGTTCGGCGTCGAGCAGGATCAAGCGGCGCGCGAGGTATTCAGCCGCGCGTTCCCCGGGCGCAACGTGGAGATGCTGCCGATCCCGACGTTGTCGATCGGCGGCGGCAGCATCCACTGCTCGACGCAGCAGCAGCCGTGCGTCGCAGACTGAGCGACGTTTCGTCAGCGCTTTCCGGTTCGACCGAGGAGCAATCGCAATGCCGTCCAAACACATCACCGTCGCCGCCGTCCAGATGGCGTCGGGCAGCTGGAATCTCGAAGACAACATGGCCACCGCGGAGCGCCTGATCCGCGCGGCCGCCGCACAGGGCGCGAATCTCGTGCTGTGCCCGGAGCTGTTCGCGATGCCGTACTTCTGCCTCGACCAGAACGTGCGCCATCTCGAACTCGCGCAGCCGTTCGAAGGCAACGCGCAGATCGCCCGTTTCGCGGCGCTGGCCGGCGAGCTCGGCATCGTGCTGCCGATCGGCTTCTTCGAGCGTGCGGGCAATGCCGCGTACAACTCGATCGCCGTGGCCGACGCGGACGGGCGCGTGCTCGGCGTCTATCGCAAGACGCATATCCCGGACGGGCCGGGCTATACGGAGAAGTTCTATTTCACGCCGGGCGACACCGGCTTCAAGGTGTGGGACACGCGCTTCGGCCGGATCGGCATCGGCATCTGCTGGGACCAGTGGTATCCGGAAACGGCGCGCAGCCTCGCGCTGATGGGCGCCGAGATCCTGTGCTTTCCGACCATCATCGGCTCGGAGCCGTTCAGCAGTGCGTTCGATTCGTCCGGCCACTGGCAGCGCACGATGCAGGGCCACGCGGCCGCCAACATGGTGCCGGTCGTGGCCGCGAACCGGATCGGCCGCGAAGTCGGCTTCGGCAACGGCAATCCGGCGCAGCAGGGGCTCACGGGCGTGTTCTACGGGTCGAGTTTCATCGCGGATCACACCGGCGAGAAGCGGGCCGAGGCGAACCGCACCGATGAAGCCGTGCTCGTGCACACGTTCGATCTCGACGCGATTCGCGCCGACCGGCAATCGTGGGGCTTTTTCCGCGATCGCCGCCCGGAGATGTACCGCACGTTGCTGACCAGCGACGGCGTGTCGTCGTGTTATCGATGAGGGAGGCCCGATGAAACGGCAAGGAGGGTTGCGCTTCGTGGTGCCGGGCCTCGCGCTGTGCGTGCTGGCCGGCACGGCCCGCGCCGACGAAGAGAAGGTGCTGAACCTGTACAACTGGAGCAATTACTTCGCGCCGGATACGCTGGCCGGCTTCGAGAAGGAAACCGGCATCAAGGTGCGCTACGACGCGTACGACAGCGACGAGACGCTGCAGTCGAAGCTGCTGACCGGCAACAGCGGCTACGACCTCGTGTGGCCGACCAACGACTTCATGGCCAAGCAGATCCAGGCCGGCGTGTTTCGCAAGCTCGACAAGAACCGGCTGCCGAACCTGAAGTATCTCGATCCGTCGCTGCTGAAGCAGATGGCGCAATCCGATCCGGGCAACCAGTATGGCGTGCCGTACATGTGGGGCACCGTGGGCGTCGGCTACGACCGCGCCAGGGTGCGCGCGATCCTCGGCAAGGACATGCCGGCCGACAGCCTCGACCTGCTGTTCAAGCCGGAGATCGCGGCGCGCGTCGCCGCGAAGTGCGGGCTGGGCCTGCAGGATTCCGCGAGCACCGTGCTGCCGCTGGCGCTGCGCTATGTCGGCCGCGATCCGATGCACCCGTCCGCGCAGGACTATGCGGCCGCGCAGGCGATGCTGATGAAGATCCGGCCGTTCATCCGCGAGTTCGTCAATTCGTCCGATGCCAACGAGTTGATCGACGGCGAGCTGTGCGTGACGGTCGGCTTCTCCGGCGCGATCAACCTGGCCGCGCAGAAGGCGAAGGCGCGCGATCCGAAACGCGACGTCGTGTACGACATTCCGCGGATCGGCACCCTGATGTGGTTCGACGCGATGGTCATTCCGGCCTCCGCGAAGCATCCGGACAACGCGCATGCGTTCATCAACTACATCCTGCGTCCGGACGTGATCGCGAGGATCTCGAATTCGACGCGCTACGCGAATGCGAACCAGGGCGCACTGAAGCTGATGGACCCGGCGCTGGTACGCGATCCCGGCATTTATCCGGACGAGGCGACGCGGCGCACGCTGTTCACGCCGATCGCCGAATCGCCGGCCGCGATGCGTCTGGAAGGCCGGACCTGGCTCGGCTTCAAGACGGCGCGGCCGTGACCGCGCATCGTGAAGCCGCCGAACGACTGAAACAACCGAAGCAAACGAAGCAAACGAAGCTAACGAAGCTAACGAAGCTAACGAAGCTAACGAAGCAATCGGCAAGCGAAAGAGGAATGCCATGACAACGAGACGTCAACTGTTGCAACGCGGCCTGTCCGTATCGGGGGCGGCGCTGGCCGCCGGCGCGCTGGGCGGGTTGCTCGGCCGCGCCGCGCACGCGCAGCAGGGCGCAACCTGGCACATGCCGGACGAGGGTGCGCCGCATACGGCGACCTGGATGGCGTTCGGCCCGAGCGAGGACATCTGGGGCGCGCGGCTGTTGCCCGTTGCGCGCGCGAACCTGGCCGCGATCGCGAAGGCGATCGCCGCGCACGAGCCGCTCAAGATGCTGGTGCGCGAGCAGGACTATGCGATCGCGTCGCGGTTGTGCGGTTCATCGGTCGAGCTCGTCCAGCACCCGGTCGACGATCTGTGGATGCGCGACACGGGGCCCGTGTTCGTGAAGAACGCGTCGGGCCAGCTCGGCGGCGTGAGCTTCAATTTCAACGGCTGGGGCAACAAGCAGGAGCACGACCAGGACGCGGGAGTTGCGCCGTTCGTGGCGGAGCGCGCCGGTGCGCGGCTGCTCGACACGCGGCTGGTGCTCGAAGGCGGCGGCATCGAGGTGGACGGCGAGGGCACGGCGATCATCACGCGCAGCTGCGTGCTCAACCGGAACCGCAATCCGGGCGTCAGCCAGGCACAGTGCGAGACGGAGCTGAGCCGGCTGCTGGGGCTGAAGAAGATCATCTGGTTGCCGGGCATCGCGGGCAAGGACATCACCGACGGGCATACCGACTTCTATGCGCGCTTCACGAGCCCGGGTGTGGTGGTGGCCGGGCTCGATACCGATCCGTCTTCATACGACCACGCGGTGACGCGACAGCATCTGGAGATCCTGCGGAAATCCACCGACGCGAAGGGCCGCCCGTTGAAAGTCGTCGTGCTGCCGGGGCCGAAGTCCGTCCGGCATCAATACGAGAACGACGAGTTCGCGGCCGGCTACATCAACTTCTACGTGTGCAACCGCGCGGTGATCGCGCCGGCGTTCGGCGACAGCCGCGCCGACCGCAATACGCGCGACACGCTCGTCGACCTGTTTCCGGGGCGCGAGATCATTCAGCTGAACATCGACGGCATCGCCGCGGGCGGCGGCGGCATCCACTGCACCACGCAACAGCAGCCGGCCTGAGCGCGGCCGCGGGCCGGCATGCGTGACCGGCCCGTACGACCGTAGCAGGCAACAGTTCATTCCGGACTACTGAAAACAATGCGGAGTCCGTCTTGCGAGACGGAAGCCGGCGTGCACGCGTGCGCGCCGACCGCACAAAGGAGTTGAAACATGACGAAACGACGTACCCATGCGAGCACCGGCAAGCGCATGCAGCGCACACCCGATAACGGCCGGCGCAGCTTCATCCGGTATTCGGCCGCCTTTCTCGGCGTGCCGCTGCTGGGCAGCCTGGCCGCTTGCGGTGGCGGCGGCAGCGACGGTGCATCCGGCGCGGCTTCCACGTCGCCAGGCACCACACCCGGCACGAAGCCGTCGACGCGGTCGGTCACGTACCGGCTGCCTGCCGAAGATGCGCCGCACGCGTCGACCTACATGGCCTTCGCGTCCGGTGCGGACGGCATCTGGCTGCCCGTCACGCCGCAAAGCACGGATGCCGGCATCGACCGCGTGCGGGCCGACCTGATGGACGTCGCGAAGGCGATCGGCGCAACCGAACCGGTCGACATGCTGGTGCTGCCGGCCGATCTCGACGCGGCTCGCGCGCTGCTCGCGACCGCGAGCGTCGCGAACCCGGACCTGCATGCGCGCTACGCGGCACGCGCCGCGGGCGCGGGCGGGATCAACCTTGTGCCGCTCGCCGACGGCTTCAACGATTTCTGGGTGCGCGACACCGGGTGCCTGTTCGTCAGGGATACGACGAACGACAATGCGCTGAATGCGGTCGGTTTCAATTTCAATGGCTGGGGCAACGCGAACACCGACGGCGCCGGCATGAGCCCCGGCGCGACGGTCCCGCCGGAAGTCGCGGCCGCGAGCAACCGGTCGAAGGCGGGCAAGTTCTTCCAGCCGTTCGGGCGCGACAACACGGTGGCGGGCTGGATGGCGCAGCGGAAAGGCGCGAGCCTGATCCGCAGCACGTTGACGCTCGAAGGCGGCGCGATCGAATTCGACGGCGACGCGACGGCGATCCTCACCGAATCGTCCGTGCTGCACGTGAACCGGAATCCGCAACTGTTCGACATCCCGAACGGGGTGATCGCGAATGCGACGCTGCTGCCGACGGCGAAAGACACGGTGCTCGCCGAACTGCAGCGCACGCTCGGCGTGCGGAAGATCATCTGGCTGCCGGGCACGGCAACCTATCCGCGCAGCAGCGGCGTGGGCGGCGCCGGTGGCGCGGCGACGCCGGCCGGCGAGACCGACATCACGAACGGGCACGTCGACTTCTACGCGCGCTTTCTCGCGCCCGGCGTGGTCGCGTGCTGTTACGACGCGTCGAATTCGACCGGCGAACGCGCGTTGACGGACGCCAACCGGCAACGGCTCGCGGGCGAGACCGATGCGAACGGCCGGCCGCTGCAGATCGTCGAGCTGGTGCCGCCGGTCAATTTCGGCACGTCGGCCGGCACGAGCCTGAACGACCGGCAGATGACGAATTTCGCGGCCGGCTACATCAATTTCTACGCGTGCAACGGTGCGATCGTCATGCCGAAGTTCAACGACGCGGCGGCCGACGCGGCCGCCATCGCCGCGATCCGGCCGTATGCGGGAAACCGGGCGATCGTGCAGGTCGACATCCTCGGCATCGCATCGGGCGGCGGCGGCATCCACTGTTCGACCCGCGAAGTGCCGGTGTGAGCGTGTCCCGTCATATCGATAGTGAAATCGATTCGTTGTCCATGACGGGCGAATTCCTTAATCTGGGCCTGTAGTTCGTGTGACACCTCCTTGACTGGGATTCGCGCCCGCTGCTTGCAGCGGGCGTCTTTTTTGGTGCGCTGCGTCGCACGCCGGCCCCGGCGGGGTTGGTCGCGCGCGGCGGCTCGCCTATGCTGGTTGCTGCATGTCCGCGCGTCGGTCCGGATCGGCCGGGCCGGTGACGGTTCGATGACATGCCACGTCAAGGAGAGTCATGATGAGCAAACCCACGATCGTGCTCGTGCACGGCTTCTGGGGCGGCGCCGCGCACTGGGCAAAAGTGATCGTCGAACTCGCGCGCAAGGGCCATGCGTCGCTGCATGCGGTCGAATTGCCGCTGACTTCGCTTGCCGACGACGCCGAACGCACGCGCAGGATGATCGCGCAGCAGGCGGGCCCCGTGCTGCTGGTCGGCCATTCGTACGGCGGTGCGGTGATCAGCGAGGCCGGCAACCTGGCGAACGTCGCGGGCCTCGTGTTCATTGCCGCATTTGCGCCCGACGCCGGCGAAAGCCCCGGCGGGATCACGCAGGAACACCTGCCGGCGGCCGCGCCGAACCTCGCCCCCGACAGCGACGGCTATCTGTGGATCAAGCCCGACAAATTCCACGAGAGCTTCTGCCAGGACCTTTCGTCAGATGAAGCACTCGTGATGGCCGTCACGCAGAAGGCGCCGGTGGCGAGCACCTTCGCGGATACCATCCACGCGCCCGCATGGCGCGTGAAACCGTCGTGGTACCAGATCTCGAGCGAAGACCGGATGATCGCGCCGGAAAACCAGCAGCGGATGTCGGCGCGGATGGACGCGCGCAACGTCATCACGCTCGATGCGAGCCATGCGTCGCTCGCGTCGAAACCGGTGGCGGTCGCCGCGCTGATCGACGAGGCGGCGACCGCGCTCGCCGAGTGATGCGCGGGAAGCGGGGCGCGGCGGGCCGCGCGCGGTGCCATGCCGTGCCCGCGGCCCGCGCGGCTCATCACGAAACCCGCTGAGCAAAGCACCATTTGTTGGTTCGGATTTTCCGCACGCGCTGATACGTTAGCGGCTTCGCGACGACACACATCCGTCGCGATGTTCTTCGAACCGGGCCGCCGCGCGATCCGCGGCGGCCTTCATAACAAATCAGGTCGTGCTCATGAAATTCCACACGCTCGCTACGTGGCTCGTCGGAGCCGCGCTCATCACCGCAGGCACCGTCGCGCATGCGGACCGTCTCGACGACATCAAGAAGGCCGGTGTGCTGCGCGTCGCGACGTTCGACAGCAACCCGCCGTTCGGCTATGTCGACGGCAAAAGCAATCACATCGTCGGCCTCGACGTCGACTATGCGAAGGCACTCGCCGACAAGCTCGGCGTGAAGCTGCAGCTCCAGCCGACCAACCCGGCGAACCGCATTCCGTTCCTGACGTCCGGCAAGGTCGATCTCGTGCTCGCGAACTTCACGATTACCGAAGAGCGCGCGAAGCAGGTCGATTTCAGCATTCCGTATTTCTCGTCGGGCCAGCAGTTTCTCGCGAAGAAGGGCGTGCTGAAATCGGCCGACCAGCTGAACGCGCTGCGCGTCGGCGCCGACAAGGGCACGACCAACGAGATCACGCTGCGCGAGAAATTCCCGAAGGCGACGATCGTCGCGTACGACGACACGCCGTTCGCGTTCGCCGCGCTGCGCGCCGGCAACGTGCAGGCCATCACGCAGGACGGCCCGAAGCTGATCGGGCTGCTCGCGAACGTGCCGGACAAGCAGAACTACGAGATCCCGGCGTTCACGATCTCGAACGACTACATGGGCGTCGGCGTGCCGAAGGGCGAGACGCGCCTGCTCGGCTTCGTCAACGACACGCTGAAGGGGCTCGAGGCGAACGGCCGCGCCGTGCAGATTTACGACGCATGGTTCGGGCCGACGACGAAGACGCCGCTCACGCGCATCTTCCGGATCGGCGACAAGACCTGATCCGCGTCGCACGCGCGCCGCGACTGGCCAAAGCATCGGCCGCGCGGCGCTTTTCGTTTTCTTCCGATCGCGCGCTTCGCGCCCGCAACACAGCATGCTCGGGTTGGCTCCCAAATACCTGTCTTGGCTCTGGCAGGGCTTCCTGCTGACGCTCGGCCTCGCGGCCGCGTCGGCCGTCGTCGCGACCGCCGGCGGGCTGTTGCTCGCGGTCATGCGCCATGCGCGCGGCACGGCGCCGCGCACGATGGCGGCCGCGTACGTCGTCACGTTCCGCAACACGCCGCTGCTCGTGCAGTTGCTGTTCTGGTATTTCGGTGTCGCGTCGCTGCTGCCCGAACCATGGATCACGTGGCTGAACGCGCGTCATGCGTTGAGCATCGGCCCGTTCACGCTTGCGTGGCCGTCGTTCGAATTCGTCGCGGGCTGGGTCGGGCTGAGCGCCTATACAGCCGCGTTCGTTGCCGAGGAGTGCGAAGCCGGCCTGCGCGGCGTGCGGCGCGCGCAGCACGATGCGGCGGCCGCGCTCGGCCTCACGCCGATGCAGTCGCTGCGTTACGTGGTGCTGCCGCAGGCGGTGCGTATCGCGTTGCCGCCGCTGTTCGGCCAATACATGAATCTCGTGAAGAACTCGTCGCTCGCGATGGCGATCGGCGTGGCCGAGCTGTCGTATGCATCGCGGCAGGTCGAGACCGACACGTTCAAGACCTTCGCCGCGTTCGGCGTGGCAACCGTACTGTATGTCGCGGCGGTGGCCGCGATCGAAGCGGGCGCGTATGCCGCCACGCAATGGCGCGACCGGCTGGGAGCGGGGCGTTGACGATGGATCTTTCGCTGCTGTTCGCCAATCTGCCGTACCTGCTCGTCGGCGCCTTCCCGGAAGGGCCGCTCGGCGGCGCCGCGCTGTCGCTGCTGCTCGCGATCGCGTCGGCCGTCGCGTCGGCCGTGCTCGGCATCGCGCTCGGCGTTGCGATGGCGCTCGCGCGCGGCCCCGTGCGCGTGCTGCTGCTCGCGTTCATCGGCTTCTTCCGCGCGATTCCGGTGCTGATGCTGATTTTCTGGACCTACTTCCTGATGCCCATGCTGCTGCACATGGACGTGCCGGGGCTCGCGACGGTGGTGTGCGCGCTCGCGCTGATCGGCGGCGCGTATCTCGCGCACGCGGTGCATGCGGGCATCGTCGCGGCCGGCGACGGGCAATGGCAGGCCGGGCTGTCGCTCGGGCTCACGCGCTGGCAGACGGTGCGCTACGTGCTGCTGCCGCAGGCGATCCGGATCATGACGCCGTCGTTCGTCAACCAGTGGGTCGCGCTCGTGAAGGACACGTCGCTCGCGTATATCGTCGGCGTGCCGGAGCTGTCGTTCGTCGCGACGCAGGTGAACAACCGGCTGATGGTGTATCCGGCGCCGATCTTCCTGTTCGTCGCGCTGATCTATCTGGTGCTGTGCACGTCGCTCGACGGCGCGGCCCGCTGGCTGTTGTCGCGGCGCCCGCGCGCGGAACGTGCGGCGCACGCGGCGGCCGAGTATACGGAACCCGCGCGGTAGCGGCATGCCGCGGCCGTTTCGAATGGCCGAAGATGGCGTGTCGTTGAATTCGTGCAGCGGACACGCGTCAGGCAGGTCAGGCCCGGCGCGCAGGGGCAAGGAAGGTTGAGAGCCTGCCGCGCGCCGCTGCCAGTCGAGCAACGGCGCGCAGCACGTGCATCACGATGCCGAGTAATGCGTATTGAAGACGGCGCGCAGCGTCGATGAGTCGGTCGCGAAATCGCCCCACAGCGGCCCGTCGTTCTGCGCGAACGCGAACGGCGCCGTACGAATCGAGGCGAGACGGAAGCGCCATTGCGCCGCTTCCTGGCGGAAGGCGGTGAGCTGCATGTCGGACAGCGCCGTCTGCGCGCTCGCGAGCGTGACGAGCGGATCGACCGGATTGTTGGCGACGCGCACCTCGAAATGCAGGTGCGGGCCCGTCGCGGCGCCCGTCATCCCGACCGAGCCGATGCGCTGGCCCTGCTTCACGGTCTCGCCCGTCTTGAGGCCATGCGCGAACGCGGACAGGTGCGCGTAGTAGGTCGAGTAACCATCGGCATGATCGACGATCACGTAGCGGCCGTAGCCGCCCGGATCGGTGCCGACGAACGAGACGACGCCGTCGGCCGCCGCATCGACGGGCGTGCCGCTCGGCGCGGCGAGATCGACGCCCGTGTGGAACGCCATCGCCTGCGACAGCGGGTGAATGCGTTCGCCGAAGAACGAGCTGATGCGTGTCCACTTGACCGGCATCGTGAAGGCGGCGGCTTCGAGCGGCGAGCCGTCGAGCGCGTAGTACGCGCCGTGCTCGGCGCCCGGCGCGCGGAACCAGATCGCGCCGAACGTGCGGCCGGCGATGCGCAGTTCGAGCGCGGTGAGGCGCGGCGTGCCGTCGCTCGTATCGAATGCGACGCGGTAGTAGTCGCCGCGCTGCGCGCTCGCCCGCATCGCGACCTTGCCGCTGACGAGATCGCCGAGCTGGATGCGCACCTCGGGCGGCACGTCGAGGCGGTTCAGCGTATCGGACAGCGTGAGCTCGATATCGCCCGCGCGCATCCCGTGCTGGTTTTCAGGGGCCGCGAACTGGAACAGGTTCGCGTAGCCGAGCATCTCGTTGCGGTGCGCGCTGAGCGGCGCGAACAGCCCCGGCTGCTGGCTGCGGTCGTTGCGTTCGCCGGCATCGTTGCGCTCGCCGATCGTGCGGGCGAGCTCGCTCGTCACGAAATGCTGGGCGGTGGGAAACGGCGTGTCGGACAGCACGCGCTGCGGCAGCGCGGCCGTGCCCGAATCGACGGCGCCCGGCAGTTGCGACACGGCCGGCAGCGCGGCGAGGCCGAGTGCGGCGAGGGCGCCGAGCACGGCGGCCGGCACGAGCGCGCGCGCAATGCGCTGCGCGCGGCCGGGCGCGAAAGCATCAGGGGTAGCGGCAGACTTGACCAAGGTGTCCACATCCAGGAAAGCGGTTCAAAGGGGGTGTGGGCAGGGTCCACCGGCGGCACATCCGTCGGGCAGCGACGGGGCGGGCGGCGGGCGTGCAACAAAACAGGCCCCGCCAGGGGCCTGTATCGTTTCCGTTCGACCCAACGCGCGGGGCGGACCCGCTTCGAACGGCGGCGTGCATGCCGGGTCGTACCCGGTTATCACGAAGACGCTAAAGAAAGATGACAGCGTCAGTCTACCGATGTTCCGCGAAACGTTAAAAATTTTAAAGGGGGTCAGCTCATTCGTTTCGCAGTGCGGGAAATCGGGTTAAATCAGCATTTATTACGACAAATTCCGTCAGTCCGGCAATTTGTGCGCGCGGCTTCGCAGCGCGGCGGACGTGCGCACGGTGTCGAAGCCGGCGTCGAGCATGGCCTCGGCGTCGTTCCACAGGTTGCCGCGCAGCCGGTTGGTCCAGATCATCGACGCGAACACGCCTTCGAGCAGCGACACGAGATAGACGGCGGCCAGGTGCACGTCGAGATCGGCGGCGACTTCGCCGGCCGCGATCGCGCGGCGCAGCAGCGCCTTCGTGATCCGCAGCATCTGCAATTCGAGCAGCATGCGGCGCCGCTGCAGCGCGCCGTTCTCTTCGCTCTGCTCGCACTTCGTATAGAGGATCACGAGCACGCGCTGCATCGGGCCCGGCTCGCCGCATTCCTGCAGATAGTGCGACGCGGCGCGCCGCAGCGTGGCGAGCGGCGGCAGCCCTTCGCCGGCGTCGAAGCCTTCCGACGTGCGCGCGAACGCGCGGTCGCACATCGCGAGACACACTTCCATCTTGTTGCGGTAATGGCCATAGACGGCGCCCCGCGACATCCCGGCGGCCTCGGCGAGGTCCGCCATCGCGGTTTGCGCCACGCCTTTCTCGAGCAGCACGAGCTCGGCGGCGTCGAGGATCCGGTGCTTGATGGCGAGCGATTCTTCGCGGGTCTTGCGGGCCATGTCCTGAAATTCCTTACAGTTCGCTGTCGTTTTATTGAGACAGTGTGGCGGTCAGATTGAAGCGGCATGTATTTAATCAGTCGTGACTGATTATAATCGGCCACCCTGAGCCGCCGCATTTTATCGGTGGCGAACGATCCGAGGTCACACATGAATAACAATCGCTCCCTGTTGCGCCACCGACTGGCGCCGTTCGCGCTGGCGGCCGTGCTGGCCCTGGCCGGATGTGGAAAGGGCGACAAGGACGCCGCGCCGGAGGCCGCGAAACAGGCGACGGTCGTGACGGTGCGCCCGACGGCCGTGCCGATGACCGTCGAATTGCCGGGCCGGCTCGACGCGTACCGGCAGGCGGAAGTGCGTGCGCGGGTCGCGGGCATCGTGACCGCGCGCACTTACGAGGAAGGCCAGGAAGTGAAGCAGGGCGCGGTGCTGTTCCGCATCGATCCCGCACCGCTGAAGGCCGCGCGCGACGCCGCGCAGGGCGCGCTCGCGAAGGCGCAGGCCGCCGCGCTCGCGGCGAGCGACAAGCGCCGCCGTTACGACGACCTCGTGCGCGACCGCGCGGTGAGCGAACGCGACCACACCGAGGCCGTCGCGGCCGACACGCAGGCGAAGGCCGACGTCGCGTCCGCGAAGGCGGAACTCGCGCGGGCGCAGTTGCAGCTCGACTATGCGACCGTCACCGCGCCGATCGCGGGCCGCGCTCGGCGCGCGCTCGTGACCGAAGGCGCGCTCGTCGGCCAGGACCAGGCGACGCCGCTCACGACCGTCGAGCAGCTCGATCCGATCTACGTGAACTTCTCGCAGCCGGCCGCCGACGTCGACGCGCTGCGCCGCGCGGTGAAGAGCGGGCGGGCGACGGGCATCGCGCAGCACGACATCGCGGTGACGCTGCTGCGCGCCGACGGCACCGCGTATCCGCTGAAGGGCAAGCTGCTGTTCAGCGACCTCGCGGTCGATCCGACCACCGACACCGTCGCGATGCGCGCGCTGTTCCCGAATCCGGAGCGCGAGCTGCTGCCGGGCGCGTATGTGCGGATCGCGCTCGACACGGCGGTCGACCAGCGCGCGATCCTCGTGCCGCGCGATGCGCTGCTGCGCACGGCCGACCGCACGTCGGTGCGGGTCGTCGGCACGAACGGCAAGGTCAAGGACGTCGAGGTCACGGCCGACCAGATGAGCGGCCATGACTGGCGCATCACGCGCGGCCTCGCGGGCGGCGAGCGCGTGATCGTCGACAACGCCGCGCAGTTCGCGCCCGACACGGCCGTCAAGCCCGTCGAGCAGGCGCCGCCGTCGAAGGCGGCGCCGGCCGCGGCCGCTTCGCGGGCGGTCGCCCGTCAAACCTGACTGGTCAACACCACACCACCATGGCACGTTTCTTCATCGATCGCCCCGTCTTCGCGTGGGTGATCGCAATTTTCATCATGCTGGGCGGCGCATTCGCGATCCGCGCGCTGCCCGTCGCGCAGTACCCGGACATCGCCCCGCCCGTCGTCAGCATCTATGCGACGTACCCGGGCGCATCCGCGCAGGTCGTCGAGGAATCGGTGACCGCGCTGATCGAGCGCGAAATGAACGGCGCGCCGGGGCTGATGTACACGTCGGCCACCAGCAGCGCCGGGGCCGCGTCGCTGTACCTGACGTTCAAGCAGGGCGTGAACGCCGATCTCGCGGCCGTCGAAGTGCAGAACCGGCTGAAGACGGTCGAGGCGCGGCTGCCGGAACCCGTGCGACGCGACGGCATCCAGGTCGAGAAAGCCGCCGACAACATCCAGCTCGTAGTGTCGCTGACGTCCGACGACGGGCGGATGACCGACGTGCAGCTCGGCGAATATGCGTCGGCGAACGTCGTGCAGGCGCTGCGCCGCGTCGAGGGTGTCGGCAAGGTGCAGTTCTGGGGTGCCGAGTACGCGATGCGGATCTGGCCCGACCCGGTGAAGATGGCCGGGCACGGCCTCACCGCGTCGGATATCGCGTCGGCCGTGCGTGCGCACAACGCACGCGTGACGATCGGTGACATCGGGCGCAGCGCGGTGCCGGCCAGCGCGCCGATCGCGGCGACCGTGTTCGCGGACGCGCCGCTGAAGACGCCCGCCGATTTCGGCGCGATCGCGCTGCGCGCGCAGGCGGACGGCTCCGCGCTTTACCTGCGCGACGTCGCACGCATCGAGTTCGGCGGCAACGACTACAACTATCCGTCGTACGTGAACGGCAAGGTCGCGACCGGGATGGGCATCAAGCTCGCGCCGGGCTCGAACGCGGTCTCCACCGAGAAGCGCGTGCGCGCGACGATGGACGAGCTGTCCGCGTATTTCCCGCCGGGCGTGAAGTACCAGATCCCGTACGAGACATCGTCGTTCGTGCGCGTATCGATGAACAAGGTCGTCACGACGCTGATCGAGGCCGGCGTGCTCGTATTCCTCGTGATGTTCCTGTTCATGCAGAACCTGCGTGCGACGCTGATCCCGACGCTCGTCGTGCCGGTCGCGCTCGCGGGCACGTTCGGCGTGATGTATGCGGCCGGTTTCTCGATCAACGTGCTGACGATGTTCGGGATGGTGCTCGCGATCGGCATCCTCGTCGACGATGCGATCGTCGTGGTCGAGAACGTCGAGCGGCTGATGGTCGAGGAGGGGCTCGGGCCTTACGACGCGACCGTCAAGGCGATGAAGCAGATCAGCGGCGCGATCATCGGGATCACCGTGGTGCTGACGTCGGTGTTCCTGCCGATGGCGTTCTTCGGCGGCGCGGTGGGCAACATCTACCGGCAGTTCGCGCTGTCGCTCGCGGTGTCGATCGGCTTCTCGGCCTTCCTTGCACTGTCGCTGACGCCCGCGCTGTGCGCGACGCTGCTCAAGCCCGTGTCGGGCGACCATCACGAGAAGCGCGGCTTCTTCGGCTGGTTCAACCGCCTGGTCGCGCGCTCGACGCAACGCTATGCCACGCGCGTCGGCAAGATGCTGAAGAAGCCGGTGCGCTGGCTCGTCGTGTACGGCGCGCTGACCGGCGCCGCGGCGCTGATGCTCACGCAGCTGCCGACCGCGTTCCTGCCGGACGAGGACCAGGGCAACTTCATGGTGATGGTGATCCGGCCGCAAGGCACGCCGCTCGCGGAAACGATGCAGAGCGTGCGGGAAGTCGAGTCGACCATCCGCCGCGACGAGCCGACCGCGTTCACGTATGCGCTCGGCGGCTTCAACCTGTACGGCGAAGGGCCGAACGGCGGGATGATCTTCGTCACGCTGAAGAACTGGAAAGAGCGCAAGAACGAAGACGCGCACGTGCAGGCGATCGTCGCGCGCATCAACGAGCGCTTCGCGAGCACGCCGAACACGACGGTGTTCGCGATGAACTCGCCGGCGCTCCCCGATCTCGGCTCGACGAGCGGCTTCGACTTCCGGCTGCAGAACCGCGGCGGGCTCGACTACGCGACGTTCAGCGCCGCGCGCGAGCAGTTGCTCGAGACGGGCCGCAAGGATCCGGCGTTGACCGACCTGATGTTCGCCGGCACGCAGGACGCGCCGCAGCTGAAGCTCGACATCGATCGCGCGAAGGCGTCCGCGCTCGGCGTGTCGATGGACGAGATCAACACGACGCTCGCGGTGATGTTCGGCTCCGACTATATCGGCGACTTCATGCACGGCACGCAGGTGCGGCGCGTGGTCGTGCAGGCCGACGGGCTGCACCGGCTCGACCCGGACGACGTGAAGAAGCTGCGGGTGCGCAACACCCACGGCGAGATGGTGCCGCTCGCGGCGTTCACGACGCTGCGCTGGACGCTCGGGCCGCCGCAGCTCACGCGCTACAACGGCTTTCCGTCGTTCACGATCAACGGCTCGGCCGCGGCAGGCCACAGCAGCGGCGAGGCGATGACCGCGATCGAGCGGCTCGCCGGGAAGTTGCCGGCCGGCACCGGCTTCTCGTGGTCGGGGCAGTCGTTCGAGGAGCGGCTGTCGGGGGCGCAGGCGCCGATGCTGTTCGCGCTGTCGGTGCTCGTCGTGTTCCTCGCGCTCGCGGCGCTCTACGAGAGCTGGTCGATTCCGTTCGCGGTGATGCTGGTCGTGCCGCTCGGCGTGATCGGCGCGGTGCTCGGCGTCACGCTGCGGATGATGCCGAACGACATCTACTTCAAGGTGGGGCTGATCGCGACGATCGGGTTGTCCGCGAAGAACGCCATTCTGATCGTCGAAGTTGCGAAGGACCTGGTCGCGCAGCGCATGTCGCTCGTCGACGCGGCGCTCGAGGCCGCGCGCCTGCGGCTGCGGCCGATCGTGATGACGTCGCTCGCGTTTGGTGTCGGCGTGCTGCCGCTCGCGTTCGCGTCGGGCGCCGCGTCCGGCGCGCAGATGGCGATCGGCACCGGCGTGCTGGGCGGCGTGATCACGGCGACCGTGCTCGCGGTGTTCCTCGTCCCGCTGTTTTTCGTGATCGTCGGCCGCCTGTTCGACGTCGGCCCGCGCCGGCGCGGCGGGGCACAGCCGGCGACGATGGAGGGTTCTCGATGATGTTTGCGCTGAATGCACGCGCCGCGCTGCGGGCCCAGGTTGCGCTGGCCGTCGCGCTCGCGCTGGCCGGCTGCACGCTCGCGCCGCGTTACGAGCGGCCGGCGGCGCCGGTGCCGGCGACTTATACGCCGGTCGACGGCAGTGCCGCACCGGCGGCCGAGGTGTCGCCCGCCGACGCCGCGCTGCTCGACGACTGGCGCAGCTACTTTACCGATGCCGCGCTGCAGGCGTGGATCGACGCGGCGCTCGCGAACAACCGCGACCTGCGGGTCGCGGC
Organism: Burkholderia sp. Tr-20390; assembly: GCF_017104595.1. NCBI lineage: Bacteria > Pseudomonadati > Pseudomonadota > Betaproteobacteria > Burkholderiales > Burkholderiaceae > Burkholderia > Burkholderia sp. Tr-20390. The sequence continues at coordinate 27,284 of NZ_JAAGPC010000081.1, forward strand.
CGGCCGCCTCGAGGAAGCGCGCGCGCTGTACGGCGTGCAGCGTGCGGACCGGATGCCGTCGGTCGATGCGAACCTGGGCTATGACCGTACCCGCCAGTACGACCCGGTCGTGCGCGAAAGCGCGATCAGCGGGTTGTATCGCGCGGGCGTCGGCGTCAGCGCGTACGAGCTCGACCTGTTCGGCCGCGTGCGCAGCCTGTCGGACGCGGCGCTCGCCGAATATTTCGCGACGGCCAACGCGCAACGCACGGTTCGCATCGGCGTGATCGCCGATGTGGCCGGCGCGTATGTATCGGAGCGCTCGCTGCACGAGCAACTCGCGCTGGCGCAGCGCACGCTGGATGCGCGCCAACGCATGGCCGCGCTCACGCAGCGCCGTTATGCGGCCGGCACGAGCGACGCGATCGAGCTGCGCTCGGCCGAGATGCTGGTGGCATCCGCGCGCGCGTCGCAGGCCGCGCTGGAGCGCGAGCATGCGCAGTCCGTGCGGGCGCTGCAGTTGCTCGCGGGCGATTTCGCGCGCAACGTGCCGGATGACACGACTGCGCTCGACGCACTGTCGATCGCGCCCGTCGCGCCCGGCGCACCGAGTGCGCTGCTCGAACGGCGGCCGGACATCCGGCAGGCCGAGGCACGGCTCAAGGCCGCCAACGCGCAGATCGGCGCCGCGCGCGCGGCGTTCTTCCCGCGCATCACGCTGACGAGCGACTACGGCTCGGTCAGCGATGCGTTCTCGAGCCTGTTCGCCGGCGGCACGAGCGTGTGGACGTTCGCGCCGCGCCTCACGCTGCCGATCTTCGCGGGCGGCCGCAATCAGGCGAACCTCGACGTCGCGAACGCGCGCAAGCACATCGCGGTGGCCGATTACGAGAAGACGGTGCAGACCGCGTTCCGTGAAGTGGCCGACGCATTCGCCGCGCGCGACTGGATCGATCGCCAGCTTGCCGCGCAGCAGGACGTGTATGTGGCCGACGGTGCGCGATTGAAGCTGGCCGAGCGCCGTTACGCGGGCGGTGTCGCGACGTATCTCGAACTGCTCGACGCGCAGCGCAGCACGTACGAGTCGGGGCAGGAGCTGATCCGGCTCAAGCAACTCAGGCTCGCGAACGCGATCACGCTGTACCGCGCGCTCGGCGGCGGCTGGTCGCCGGCGTCGGCGGAGGCCGCGGCATCCGCGTGATGCCTGTCGCCTGACGCGACAACGCGTCGGGCGGCATGACGGCGGCGGTGCGCTTCGACGTGCCGCTGCCGCTTTCTTCGATCCATACCGCTGTTCCGGCGATATCTTCCCCCTCACTGACAGGCTGGCCAGGACGTATTCATCCTGCCGGAACGCGCACGTGCGCGCTGCGGAACAGCCCTCGTCATGCGACCGCTCGTGCCGCGATTCCGCGCAAACGTGTGCGGGCCATTTTTCCTTCCTGCGCTGCCGCGATACGGACCGGACGACGGGTTCCGGCGACCGCTCATGCATGTGAGTTACGATCAGGAATTGACGGTCGAATTAATCAATATATTGGAAATAATGAGAGTGGCAAAGTGTCGCAGTAAAACGTTTGTATTCATGTCGCAATCGTTTGCGCGAAAAAATTGAATTGATTGAATCGCGGTTTAATTTCCTGTTTGTTGAAAATGATTTGATATTGCCGTTGTCGTTCTGCAACGATGGCGGCATTGGACAATGCTTTGTCCTTTTCGACGATGATTTCGCGGGAGCCTTGCCCAGCAAGGGCCAGCAGGGTGGTTACGGCTGCCGATCGAAAATTTCCTTAATCTTCAGTTACTTCCCGCAAATAAAAAAGGACTGCGGATAAAAATTGAAGGATTGTAAATCGACAGGAAAGAGTGTGGATTTAGAGGGGTAAATCGGACATTGTCAGATGCATTTGACAATGATTTACAAAAAACTTTCACGATTATCTCGATAATGCCGCCTCGTGTCGGACGGGAGCCACCATGCGCTGCCGTTTGTGTCCGCCACGTCAACTACTCCATTTGCAGTCCTTACGGGAAACGTCATGAAAAAATCCATCCTGACCGCTGTCGCACTCGCGGCCCTGTCGACCTCGGCCTTCGCAGCGGGCACCGGCACGATCAACTTCACGGGCGAGATCGTCGCGGGCGCATGCGGCATCGATTCGGGTTCGGTCAACCAGACCGTGAACCTCGGCAAGGTGCCGACCAACGTGTTCAAGCAGGCTGGCGACAAGTCCACGCCGACCAACTTCGACATCAAGCTGACCGACTGCGACACGAGCGTCGCGCAGAACGCGTACTTCACGTTCACGGGCACGTCGAGCGCAGGCCAGCCGAAGCTGCTCGCGACGATCGGTTCGGCGACCAACGTCGGTATCCGGCTGCAGGCAGCGTCGGGTGAATACCTCGACAACGGCGCCGAGCAGAAGGCACCGACCGTGCTGCAGAACGGCACGAACATCGCGCGCTTCGCTGCGATGTACGAAGCGACCGCAGCCGGCGTGACGCCGGGTACCGCCGAAGGCGTCGCGAACTTCACGGTTCGCTACCAGTAAGCCGCCGTACCGGGGAAGGGTGCGCGCACCCTTCCTCGTTCGTTTTTCCTCCTTTTCTCCCTCCCTGGACTTCCGGTAGCGCCGCGTGCGAATCAGACATTCCTTCCTTTGCGTCTCCGTGCTGGTGGTCGGCAGCCAGAGCCATGCGACGGAATTCAATTCGTCGTTCCTGAACATCGACGGCTCGAACAACGTCGATCTGTCGCAGTTCTCGCAGGCGGACTTCACGCTGCCGGGCGAGTACATGCTCGACGTGCAGGTCAACGACCTGTTCTACGGGCTGCAGGCGATCGAATTCATCGCCGTCGATACATCAGGGGCGGGCAAGCCGTGCGTGCCGCCGGAACTCGTCGCGCAGTTCGGGCTGAAGCCGTCGCTCCTGAAGGACCTGCCGCGCTTCCAGGGCGGACGTTGCGTCGACCTCGGCGCGATCGAGGGCGCGACCGTGCGCTACCTCAAAAGCGACGGGCGGCTCAAGATCACGATTCCGCAGGCCGCGCTCGAGTTCACCGATTCGACCTACCTGCCGCCGTCGCGCTGGTCCGAAGGGATTCCGGGGGCGATGCTCGACTATCGCGTGATCGCGAACACGAACCGCAACTTCGGGACGGACGGTCGCCAGACGAATTCGATCCAGGCCTACGGGACGGTGGGCGCGAACTGGGAGGCATGGCGCTTTCGCGGCGACTACCAGGCGCAATCGAACGTGGGCAATACGGCCTACGCGGACCGCACGTTCCGCTTCAGCCGGCTTTATGCATTTCGTGCGTTGCCGTCGATCCAGTCGACGGTGACGTTCGGCGACGACTACCTGACTTCCGACATCTTCGACACGTTCGCGTTGACGGGCGCGTCGATCCGCAGCGACGATCGCATGCTGCCGCCTTCGCTGCGCGGCTATGCGCCGCTGATCTCGGGTGTCGCGCGCACCAACGCGACCGTGACCGTGTCGCAGGCAGGCCGCGTGTTGTACGTGACGCGCGTGTCGCCGGGCGCGTTCGCGCTGCAGAACATCAATACGAGCGTGCAGGGCACGCTCGACGTCGCGGTCGAGGAAGAGGACGGCAGCGTGCAGCGCTTCCAGGTGACGACGGCCGCCGTGCCGTTCCTCGCGCGCGCCGGGCAATTGCGCTACAAGGCCGCCGTCGGCAAGCCGCGCCAGTTCGGCGGCGCCGGCATCACGCCGTTCTTCGGCTTTGGCGAAATCGCCTACGGTCTGCCGTTCGACGTCACGGCGTACGGCGGCTTCATCGCCGCGTCGGGTTATACGTCGATCGCGCTCGGCCTGGGCCGCGATTTCGGCGCGTTCGGCGCGCTGTCGGCCGACGTCACGCATGCGCGGGCGAAGCTGTGGTGGAACGGCGCGACGCGCAACGGCAACTCGTACCGCATCAACTATTCGAAGCACTTCGACGGGCTCGATGCCGACGTGCGCTTCTTCGGTTATCGCTTCTCCGAACGCGAATACACGAACTTCGCGCAGTTCTCGGGCGACCCGACCGCGTACGGCCTCGCCAACAGCAAGCAGCGCTACTCGGCGACGCTGTCGAAGCGTTTCGGCGACACCTCGACCTATTTCTCGTACGACCAGACGACCTACTGGGAACGCGCGAACGAACAGCGCGTCGGCCTCACGCTGACGCGGGCGTTCTCGATCGGCACGCTGCGCAACCTGAACGTGAGCGTGTCGGCGTTCCGCACGCAGAGCGCCGGTGCAAGCGGCAACCAGGTCTCGGTCACCGCGACGTTGCCGATCGGCGGCCGTCACACCGTCACGTCGAACCTGACGACGGGCAGCGGCAGCACGAGCGTGAACGCGGGCTACATCTACGACGATCCGAACGGCCGTACCTACCAGATCAACGCGGGCGCGACCGACGGGCGTGCATCGGCGAACGCGAGCTACCGCCAGCGCTCGTCCGCGTATCAGCTGACCGCGCAGGCGTCGACGCTCGCCAATGCGTATGCGGCGGCATCGCTCGAAGTCGACGGTTCGTTCGTCGCGACGCAATACGGCGTGTCGGCGCACGCGAACGGCAATGCGGGCGACACGCGCCTGCTGGTGTCGACCGACGGCGTGCCCGACGTGCCGCTGTCCGGCACGCTCTCGCACACCGATTCGCGCGGCTATGCGGTGCTCGACGGCATCTCGCCGTACAACGTGTACGACGCGACCGTCAACGTCGAGAAGCTGCCGCTCGAAGTGCAGGTGACGAACCCGATCCAGCGCATGGTGCTGACCGACGGCGCGATCGGCTTCGTGAAGTTTGCCGCCGCGCGCGGCAGCAACCTGTACCTGACGCTGACCGACCCGGCCGGCAAGCCGCTGCCGTTCGGTGCATCGGTGCAGGACGTGGCGAACGGCAAGGAACTCGGCATCGTCGGCGAGGGCGGTGCGGCGTTCCTGACCCAGGTTCAGCCGAAATCCACGCTGGCGGTGCGGGCGGGCGAACGCACGCTCTGCACGATCGACACGCTGCCGAACCAGCTCCAACTCGAAGGCACGCCGATTCCGGTGACGTGCCAGACGCCCGGCGAGTCGCATGCAGCGGCCGCACGGGTCGAACGATGAATTCACGGATCCCGCGATGAAACATTCCTTCTCCCTTTCCTTTCCGCGGCGCGCATGGTGCGTGCTCGCGACCGCCGGCGCGCTGTTCGCAGGCGCCGCGCAGGCGGCGATCGTGCCCGATCGCACGCGCGTGATCTTCAACGAAGGCGAACAGGCCGCGATCGTCACGATCACCAACAAGAGCGCGACGTACCCGTATCTCGTGCAGTCGTGGCTCGAGGACGCGAAGGGCAACAAGATCACGTCGCCGCTGATGGTCGTGCCGCCGCTGCAGCGCGTCGAGGCGAACGAGCGCAACGTGCTGCGGATCGCGAAGCTGCCGGGCACCGAGCTGCCGGCCGATCGCGAAACGGTGTTCTACCTGAACATCCGCGAAGTGCCGCCGAAGACGGATACGCCGAACACGCTGCAGATCGCGCTGCATACGCAGATGAAGCTGTTCTACCGCCCGAAGGCCGTGCAGCCGGCGCGCGACGAGGACTGGACGCTGCCGATGACGTTGCGGGTCGACTCGGCCGCGCACACGCTCGTGTTCGACAATCCGACGCCGTATCACATCACGATCGTCAACCTGGCTTCGGGGGCGCAGAAGACGCCCGTGCCGCTGGAGCCGGTGATGGTGAGCCCGATGAGCAGGACGGACGTGCCGTTCAAGGCCGCGACGCCGTCGACGCTGTTCGTCACGCATGTGGACGACTACGGCGGCCAGGTGGCGGTGGAGTATGCGTGTGAGGCAGGGGCTTGCAAGAGCGTGAAGAAATGAGCGGGGGCGCAAGACAACGCCTGTCGCCGCTCGCGGCATGGCTGCGCTGGGTCGTGCTCGCGATGCTGATCGCGGTGGTGCAGCCGGCATGGGCGCTGCGCTGCCTGAGCGACGGCGGCGCGGATTCGCTTACCGAGCCGATCGGCGGCGTCGCATCGTATCCGACGGACGCGCAGGACGGGTACGTGATCTGGGTATCGCCGCCGCGCACGACGACGGGGTACTGCTACAAGGACTACGGCGGGGACGCACTGGCCTTTTCCGAGAAGGTTTACTTCTACGCGAACCCGAGAATGCAGGATCCCGCCGCATGGGGACTGGAAATCGGCATTCGCTATGGTGGCCGGGACTATTTCGGCCTGGGTAGCGGGCTGGGCGCGCGCGTGGAAACCACCACCGAAGTGGGTCCGTGTTCGCCCCGGGACTTTGCATGGGGGCGCTGCGAGAAGGTGCCACTCAGCATTACCTATCAGGTGGTGGTGCGCAAGAAGGGTCAATGGATGCAGCCGCCGAACGATATCTATGCGGTCTTCCAGTTCGACGGCAAATACGGCCTCAACGCGGCCCGATCGAGTTTTCAGTACCGGCTGAGCGGGTTGTCGCGCCTGAAGCCGACACCGTGCCTCGTCGACGTGCTGGTGACGCCCGAGCCCGGCATCGTCAATTTCGGTCAGGTGCAGGCGTCCGGCAATGGCTTCCTGCCGGCCGTGCCGCGCCGGCGGTTCTCGTTGTCGCTGACGAAGAAATGCAGCATCCCGATTCGCGTCGACGGCTATTTCGAGGCGACCAAGGGCACCGTACAGAACGGTTTGCTGGTGCCGGCAGCGAACAGCAATTTCGGGATCGGCCTCGAGGATAGTCAGGGCAAGGCGATCGAGTTCAACAAGCAGTTCACGCTCACGCAGTTTGCGGCCAACGTTGCGAATCAGACCGTGATGCTCGATGCGGTGCTCAAGTCGTTCGGACCACCGAAGATCGGGCCGTTTGACGCAGCCGCAACAATCCGGATTTTCCTGTATTGAGCGTGGTGCGGTGTGAGCGGCGTGCGCCGCGCAACATGCTGCGTGCACTGAATTTTCATTGATGTACGGACGGAGGAGAAGGGGATGCATCCGAGACGCAGTGTCGTCGCGGCCGTGCTGGCCGTGTCGGCAATGAGCGCGGTTCACGCGCAGACGGTATCGGCCGGCGGTTATTCGCTGACGGTGATTGGAGACCTGGGCGGGCCGCGCGACGTGCAGTACAACGGCAATGCCGTCAGCGCGGACGGCAAGACGATCATTGGTTCCTACTGGAGCGAAGCGCAGCCCGGTGGCTCGATGGCCTTCTCTTGGTCGGCCGCGACGGGCTGGCAGCGGCTGGCCGCGCCGGCGAACGCCTATGACTCGCAGGCACATACGGTGTCGGCCGATGGGCAGGTAATCGGCGGCTCGATCAGCGCGCGCCAGGCGGACAGCAGCAACCTCGATCGATGGGCGGTGCGATGGCCCGGCGACGGTCGCACACAGAAACTCGTTCCGGATACTGCCGGCCGGGGCGGAATGGTCGAAGTCGCGAACCTCGACGGCTCCAGGATGGCGGGTGACTTCACGACGACAAACGGATGGAGTGCACGGTTCCTGTGGGACCAGCGGACCGGCTTCCGCGAGTTGCCATCAGGGGGCGACTATCTTGCGCAGCTGCTGGCGATGACCCCATCCGGTAATGCTGCAACCGGATACGCCGGCAATGTCGACAGCGTGTACGGCATGCGTGCACTCCTGTGGACCGAAAAATCCGGCGAGCGACTGTTGCCGACGATCAGCGCGGGCTTGGCCAGAATGGATATGGCCAACGGCGTGACCGAAGACGGACGGACGATCGCCGGCTCGCTCGGCACCCTGGTGGTCACGCCGGATGGGCAATGGGTCGACTCGGAGGCCGTGCTATGGACGAACGGCGGTGACACGATCCAGCGGCTCGGTTTTCTCGACGGCGACAACAATAGCTACGCGTCGTCGATCAGCACAGACGGGCGGGTCGTGATCGGCGCATCGAGCAACGGGCAGATAGACGGCACGCGTGTCTTCGTCTGGACGCCGCAAAGCGGCATGCGCAGCCTCGTTGCATTGCTCGAAGAGGCCGGCCTGTCGGTCGGCACGCTGAATCTGAGCAGCGCGATCGGCATGAGCCCTGACGGGCAGACCATCACGGGGCAGGGCTATCGCGAAGACGATCCTGAGGGGAGGCCGCAATTCTGGCAAGTGCACATCGATGCGGCGACGCTGCGCGCATTGCGGCCGGCGAGCCCGGGTGCGGACGCATCGCGGGTACGGACGTCGCAGCCGAAGGCGATGTCACGCATGCTGGCGGCAAAGCCGAACGCCGCGATGCGGCGAGACGTCTGCCGCAAGCCGGTCAACCCGGCGCGGCTAGTGCAATGCCGGCTGGTCCCGGCCGCACGCTAGCGATCACGGTCGCATGCAGGTAAAGCGATGAAGCAAGGCGCCGGTTCCCCGGCGCCTTGTGTCGTTTACCGCACCCAGCGGCAAACCTTGTGATGGTGATGCTCGAAGTGACACACGCGGTGCGGATGGGCTTCGGCGATCGCCGGCACGAGTACGGCGGCGGCGAGCGCCGCGACGGTCAGGGTCTTGAGTAGCGTCTTCATGTTTGAGGTCCTGTCGTTGAATAGTGGGTCACGGGAGCGGCGGCGCGTTACCACTGCGGCCGCTGATCGTCGCGATGGTCGTCCCGGCGATCGTCGCGGCGGTCGTCATGGCCGCCGCGATGCTGAGCCTCCCAGTCGCGGCGCTCCCAGTAGCGATTTCCGTCCCAGTAACGATCGCCATGCCAGCCGATCGTGACTTCGGCCGGGCCCGGATAGGCGACGCATCCGGTGAGCATCACGCTCGACAGCGCACCAATCATGACGGCGGATAACACGATGGATTTCATGTTGTTCTCCCTTGGGGAAACGGCACGTCGATCGTACGAGCCCTCAAAATTTCACGTGGTAAGAAGTTGCTACCGCGCATGACACGACGCCCCAGGCGTTTCGTCGGAACCCCGTGAAAGCAGCGGCAGCCGTATCCGCCGGACAGACACGTCGATGGCCGCCTGCCACCACCAGCGGCATGCGTCCCATCTGCCCCGGCAACGATTCCGCCGATTGTTCAGACAAATCCTGACAACCGAAAGGGTCATTTCGTAATCGTATTGAGAATGATTTGCGTTTACGTTAAATTTCGCTATCTCGGAATTTGACGGAGCAGATCGATGGCGATGGCGGAAGTGCTCGACCGACCGGCGGCGGCAGCGGCAAACCCGTTCCTCGGCAGTTATCCCGACCGGCCGCCGCGTGCGCGCCGCACCGCGGAGCCCCGTGCGCAGGGCGCGTTGCTGGACGTGCTGATCTCGCATCGGGCGATGCTCGTCAATGTCGCGCGCGGCTTCGTCGGCTGTGCGAGCCGCGCCGAGGACGTCGTGCACGACGTGTTCGTGAAGCTCGTCGAATTCCCGAACCAGGACGCGGTGCGCCAGCCGGTCGCATACGTGACGCGGATGGTGCGCAATGCGTCGATCGATGCGTGCCGCCGGCAAAGCCTGGAGAACGTCTATCACACGGAAGAGGACGACGGCTTCGACGTGCCGTCGCCCGAGCCGACGCCGGAAGCCGCGCTGCTGACGCGCGACACGCTGCGGCGCGTGTGGGCCGCGCTCGACGACCTGCCGGCGCGCAGCCGTGCGGCGTTCGAGATGGTGCGACTGCGCGAGGAAACGCTGCAGACCGCGGCGCGCGCGCTGAACGTGTCGCAGACGCTCGTGCATTTCATGGTGCGCGACGCGGAACGCCACTGCGCGGAATGCCTCGACGCGTGCCATCGCGGCGTCGCGTGCCCGGTGTTCCTGGGCGGCCGCGCACGGCGCCGGTAAAAAACCGCGCCGGCCAAACGTCTATCAGACAGGAGCGGCCGAAATCGCCGCTTCGCCACCTTCAACCGCCTCAGCGATTTCCGATCATGACGCAAGCCACGACGCCTTCCGCCGACACCGACGACCTCGTCTACACGGTCGTCATCAACGACGAAGAACAGTATTCGATCTGGCCGACGTTCCGGCCCGTGCCGGCCGGCTGGCGCGAGATCGGCGTGAGCGGCCCGAAAGCCGACTGTCTCGCGCACATCGAGACCGTCTGGACCGACATGCGCCCCGCGAGCCTGCGCCGCGCGATGGACGGCGAGCGCGCATCGCGCGCGTCGTGACCCGCTGCGCCGGGTTTCCGGCGCGCCACCTGAAGAGGACGTTGCATGACCCTGCTTTCGTTGCCGACGCTCGACGACCTGCGTATCGAGCCGGGGCTGCCCACCGTCGTGTCGCCGCGCGGCAGTGACGGCATATCGATCGACGACGTCGCGCCGCTGGCGCGCGAGATCGCGGCCGACACGCTCGAACGGGCGGGCGGCGTGCTGTTCACGGGTTTTCACGTGCCGTCGATCGACGTGTTCCAGCAGTTCGCGGCATCGTTCGGCGATCCGCTGATCGGCTATGAATACGCATCGACGCCGCGCAGCCAGGTCGAGGGCGCGGTCTACACGTCGACCGAATATCCGCCGCACCGCGCGATTCCGCTGCACAACGAGCAGTCGTATACGCGCGAATGGCCGCTGCGGATCTGGTTCCACTGCGCGCTCGCCGCGCCGAAGGGCGGTGCGACGCCGATCGCGGACAGCCGCGCCGTCTATCGCGCGCTCGATCCGGCGCTGATTGCGCGTTTCGAGAAGCGTGAACTGCTGTACGTGCGCAATTTCGGGCAGGGGCTCGACCTGCCGTGGCAGCAGTCGTTCGGCACCGACGAGCCGGCCGAAGTCGAGCGGATGTGCGCGGCGCGCGGCATCGAATGCGCATGGCGCACCGACGACGACGGCGAGCTGCTGCTGCGCACCCGCGAACGCTGCCAGGCCGTCGCGCGGCATCCGCGCACGGGTGACCGCGTGTGGTTCAACCAGGCGAACCTGTTTCATCTGTCGGCGCTCGACGACGACATGCAGGAAGCGCTCGTCGACGCGGTCGGGCTCGAGAACGTGCCGCGCAACGTGTATTACGGCGACGGCGAACCGCTCGAAGCCGACGCGCTCGCGGAGATCCGCGGCGTGCTCGACCAGCAGCGCATCGTGTTCCCGTGGCGCACGGGCGACGTGCTGATGCTCGACAACATGCTGACCGCGCATGCGCGCGACCCGTTCGAGGGGCCGCGCAAGGTCGTCGTCGCGATGGCGCAGAGTTATACGGTCCCGCGCGGCCGAACGGAGGATTGATGACGCGTAGTACCGCCGCGCTTGCCGCGCGCGGGCTGTCGGTAGGGTATCGCGACCATGTCGTGATCGACGGGCTGGACCTGTCGATCGCGGCCGGCCGCGTAACCGCGCTGTGCGGACCGAACGGCTGCGGCAAGAGCACGCTGCTGCGCACGCTCGCGGGCCTGCAGCCCGCACGTGCCGGCCATGTCGAAGTCAACGGCCAGCCGCTCACGGCGTTTCGCCGTCGCGCGCTCGCGCGCGAGCTGACGATGCTCGCGCAGTTCAACCAGATTCCATCGGGCCTCACCGTGCGCGAACTCGTCGCGTACGGGCGCTATGCATACGGCGGCTTCCTGCGCGGCCTGTCGCGGGCCGATCACGCGGCGATCGACGAGGCGCTCGAGACGAGTGGCCTCGCGGGCGACGCGGACCGTGACGTCGGCGCGCTGTCGGGTGGCGAGCGTCAGCGCGCGTGGATCGCGATGGCGCTCGCGCAGCAGGCGCCGATCGTGCTGCTCGACGAACCGACGACCTATCTCGACATCCATCACCAGCTCGACATCCTCGATGCGCTGCGCACGCTGAACCGCACGCGCGGGCTGACGATCGTGTGGGTATTGCACGACCTGAACCAGGCGGCCGCGTACAGCGATGAAATCGTGCTGATGCGCGCGGGCCGCCTCGTCGCGCAGGGCACGCCCGACGCGATGCTCGATCCGGCGCGGCTGCGCGCGGCGTTCGGCGTCGAGATGCTGAAGCTTTCGCATCCGCAGACGGGCGCGCCGATGTGCGTGCCGGCCTACGGGCCGACGACCGACGGCGCGCCGCAGGCGGCCGGCGTCTTCGATCGGGATCTCGCCGTATGACGACGTTCGCGATGCGCAAGCGCCTCGCGGCGGCGGGGAAGGGCACGGCGCCGGGCCGGGCCGGCGCGATCGCGTTCGGCCTCGTCACGTTGATCGCGCTGCTCGCGGTGCTGCGCGTCGCGCCCGATTTGCGCGTGTGGTGGAGCGCCGTGCCCGGCAGCGATGCCGCCGCGCTCGCGCACGTGTTCCTGTTCGAC
>NZ_JAAGPC010000082.1:0-243 GCF_017104595.1 Burkholderia sp. Tr-20390
CGGTAGCATTAAAAAAAAAAATATAAAAAAAAATAAAAGATAGTATAGCGACATCAACAATAACAATAAAGAAATGTCAGTACACACACACACGTAGAAGTAATATAATATCCACTAGACGTCTATACTCCGTTAGTCATCTATACAAATTGTCATCATAGATCTACAATCTATGTGACTTCATATCTCAAGTGTAAGTCGATCAAGTTCAAAATGACATCGATATGAGATGAGAGTCTACGA
>NZ_JAAGPC010000083.1:0-39782 GCF_017104595.1 Burkholderia sp. Tr-20390
TTTGCCTGATGACCATAGCGAGTCGGTCCCACCCCTTCCCATCCCGAACAGGACCGTGAAACGACTCTACGCCGATGATAGTGCGGATTCCCGTGTGAAAGTAGGTAATCGTCAGGCTCCCTAAGCCGAAAACCCCCGCCCGAAAGGCGGGGGTTTTTGCATTTCAGCGGCGGAAATGCACAAGAAATCGAAACGGGCGGCGATGTTCTTTAGCCCGAGATCCCATGGAAGAACCGCTTCGACGGCATCGCCACTCAAGAAACGACGACCGTAAATTCAACCCCCGATTCAAAGTCCAGGGTCGTGGTCGAAAACCGCGGGTCGTTGTCGAGGTAGTGCTTGTACGGTCGAACGGCGTCCTCGGCTGTGTACATGTTGTCGGCCAGTACGACCGATCCCGGGCGCAGCAGGCGCTCGATCTGCTTGAAGAGCCTCAGATAGGCGTCGGCCCATACGTCGAAAAACACCATGTCGAACGTACCGTCCAGTTCGGCAACGGTCTCGAATACGTTACCCTCCCGCATGTCGACATAGGCATCCAGGCCCGCCGTCCTGACGTGAGCGCGTAAATGTGCACACTTGAGCGCATCACATTCGGTCGCGATGACAACGCCACGTCCCAACGTGCGCAGCGCCTCGGCGAAATACAGCGTGGATACGCCGCATGAACTGCCGAGTTCAAGGATTCTGGCCGGTCGTTTCGAGAGCACCATGTTGCGCAAGAATCCGCCCGTTTCCGGCGACACGGCCAACGATAGCGGACTGCCTTCGGGGGAATCGAAGTCGTCGTTGGACAGCCCGAACGTTTCGAGAAACCGCCCCCGCAGACGGGGCGCGATCGCTTCGTATTCCTCGGCTAACGACAGAAAATCCTCGTTCGATCCCTGGAACTGCGCACGGGCGCGGGCGACGATTTCGGTCCGGCTCTCTTCGTGGAGCCGCTGCAGAAGAGCGATGGTGGGTGAAGCCATGTGCGTTTCCTTGAAGAGATTGATTCGGTCGACGCAGTATTCAGCGGCGGCATCTCTCATCAGAGATGCCGCGCTGTCGCTCGATATCGGCGATACACGGAGGTTGCTACACCGTACGGGCGAGCGTGATTGCGCGCTCGGGGCACGCCGTCACACATAGTCCGCATGACCGGCACGCGTGCGCATTCGGCGTATAGGCGACCTTCATTCCATGTACACGCTGCTTCAGGCGATGCATCAGATCAAGGCCGAGGTAATCGACTTTGTCGATGCGCCGGATCTCGAACACGTTCTCGGGACAAACGGCGACACAATCCCCTTTGCCTTCGCAACGTTTCAGATCGACGACCGGCGCAATCACACCCGGCTTCTGTTTGCAGCCGCCCGTTGATTTGTCGGGCATGTTCATTCTCCCGTGGGCCGGTTGCTGCCGGATCGCCACGCGGTCCGGAAATGCTCGCGTTCCTCGGGGGTCATGGACTCCCACTTGCGCCAGTGGCGTCGACCGCGCCAGCCGTGATGTCCGCGGAATCCGCCGAACAGGATGCGGCTCAACACGAGCAGGCCCAGCGCATGGGCGAAGTCGATCGTACGGGCGCCGACGAATAGCGCCGGCATGACCCAGTTCCATAACATCATGACGACCCATCCGAGCACGCCTATCGCGATCAACACGAGAAGCGCCTTGCCTGCACATCTGATTCGGAAATTCATCTGTCGATTCCTCTAGGTGTTATCCAGTTCGTCATAAATGGGCTGCAGTCGGGCACGCAAATGCAAGACCGCATAGCGTTTGCGAGCGAGCAGCGTATTGAGCGCGACACCGCTCTGTGCGGCCATTTCCTTGAAAGACTGGCCCTCCAGCTCGTGTGCGATAAATACCTCCCGCTGATTCGTCGGCAACTCGTCGAGCGCATCCTGCAAGGCCTTGAGCACCAGCGTGCGCGCGTAGCGTGCTTCGGGGCCGGCATCATGCGCCGGTAGCGCGAGGTCCAGGCGATACTCACCGTTTGTGTCATCGTCGACCTCGGGCAGATCGGTCAGCGGCTGTTCCTTCTTCTTGCGAAAACGGTCAACGATGCGGTTGCGCGCGGCACGGAAAAGCCATGCACTCGCCTGCTCGATTGGCGCAGGAAGTCGATACGCCTGTACGAATTCGTGAAACACATCCTGCAGGATGTCCTCGGCGTCGTCCGGGTCGCGAATCCGACGCCGGATGAAATTCACTAGCCTCGATCGTTCACGCATCACTGTCGCTGTGATGTCGCGGTCTGGGTCGGTCATCGTGTGCGAAGTGGGTGGCGATTCCATGTGCCTGAAGACGTTTCAGGCGCGCGAATATTGTGGCGAGAGAAAAAAATCTGCTGCCGAACGCGTCGACATTGCGTAATACCCTTTACCGCCGGCCACGAGCCAAGTGGATACCAATCGTAGGCGACCCATCGAGCACGCGTGCCAGAAAGGAATGGATACCGCGTCTCGTCCTTTTGCTTCGATATGCTGAACCCGGTGCGCTCTCGCAGTTGCCCATACGGAAGTCGACCGGACCGTGATGCAGATAGACCGTCAACCCTTCGGCGAACCGGAACATGGCAACCTTCCGCGTATCCGGACGAGCGTTGCCGGTTCTTCAAGGCTCCCTGCTACGCGCCCCGGTCAGCTCGCACGGTATCCGATCTTGTCGGATCGGCCCGTGCGTCTTCCGATCCACGGTTCCGCCGATCCGTTGCCCGCACTGGTCTGGCCAGTCAGGCCTTAAGTTCCCGCAGCCGCTGTCGTTAAACAGGACGTTGCCCGCTTTCGGCGACCCCATTCATATAACGCGGTAACGGAGATCGAAGTCATCATGTTGTCCTCGATTCGTGCACGGATACTCGCGACCTGCGTCGCCATCGTGGTAACGGCGTTGGCCGTGACAGGCGGCCTGGTCTATTACGTCGTCAAGCAACACAACGACGAGACAATCGACCAGAATCACAAGTCGATCCTCGCCGGGCACGCGCTGGCGATCAACGAATGGGTGGCCAGCCGAGGCCGGGAAACCCAGGCACTCGCGGACACGATCCCGATCGGCGAGGGCGACCCGCTGCCGGCGCTGAAGTTGCTTGGGAAGTCGGGCGGCTTCGAGGTATTGACGCTCGGCCTGCCGGACAAGACCGCGTTCTCGAACGTGCCGCTCGCACCCGGCTACGATCCGACATCACGCCCGTGGTACAAGCAGGCCGTCAGCGCCGGCAGCCTGGTCGTGACGGCACTCTATCGTGATGCAACGACCGGCAAGCCGGCTGTCGCGTTCGCGGTGCCCGTGGTGCGCGACGGCACGGTGAAGGGCGTGCTGGCCGCCAGCCTGTTCATGGAGAGCGTGAGCTCGATCGTGACCTCGGTACACCCGACACCCGCGAGCTTCGCATTTCTGGTGGACAAGAGCGGACGCGTGATTGCGTCGGCCAAGACCGACCTGATCATGAAACCGGCAACCGGTCTTTCGCCGGCACTCGACGCCGACCACCTCGGCGCGCTGCAAACCGCGTCCGAGCCCGTCGCGGTCGACATCGACGGCGCCACCAAGCTGCTGCGGGCCCAGCCGATCGCCGGTACCGACTGGTCCCTCGTGCTCGCGCTCGACAAGGCCGACGTGACGGCCGGCATGCGCGCGGTTGCGACGACGACGCTGGCGGCGATCCTGATCGTGGCCGTGATCGCGGCCGCGCTCGTCGGTGCGATGACGAACGCGGCCTTCAAGCGCATCCTGCTGGTTCGCGACGCGCTGACGGATGTCTCGACCGGCAGCGGCGACCTGACGAAACGCCTGCCTGCCGACGGCGCGGACGAAGCCGCGCAGATCGCGCATGCGTTCAACCTGTTCGCCGAAAAGATCAGTACGATCCTGCTGCAGATTCGCGAGTTCAGCGAATCCGTCAACCTCGCGAGCGCCGAGATCGCGCAGGGCAACCAGGATCTGTCCGGCCGGACCGAGCATGCTGCATCGAGCTTGCAGGAAACCGCCGCCGCGCTCGAGGAAATCGCCGGCACGGCCCGCAACTCGGCCGATGCCGCGAGCCAGGTGAGCCGTCTGGCGGAATCGGCGTCGGACGTCGCGGTGCGCGGCGGCACGGTCGTCAGCGAAGTCGTCTCGACGATGAACGAGATCACGCAGGCGTCGAGCGAGATCGCCAACATCGTCGGCGTGATCGACGGCATCGCGTTCCAGACCAACATTCTCGCGTTGAACGCTGCCGTCGAGGCCGCACGTGCGAACGAGCACGGCCGGGGCTTTGCGGTCGTCGCGGGCGAGGTGCGAGCGCTCGCGCAGCGCAGCGCGCAGGCCGCCAAGGAAATCAAGCAGTTGATTCACTCGTCGGTCGAGAAGATCGAGGGAGGCTCGGGACTCGTCCAGACGGCCGGTACGACGATGAACGAAATCGTCGAGGGCGTGCGCAGCATCACGAGCGTGATTGCGGAAATTACCGTCGCCGCCAAGGAGCAGAGCACGGGGATCGAGCAGGTGAATCAGGCGGTGTCGCATCTCGACAATGCGACGCAGCAGAACGCGGCGCTCGTCGAACAGTCGGCGGCGGCCGCGACGTTGCTGCGCGAGCAGGCCGCCAGGCTCGCGCAGACGGTCGGCGAGTTCAAGCTCGAGGACCGCCGCGCGATGACGTTGCAGTCAGCATGAGATGGGCGATACCGGGTGCGTCTGGCGGCGGTGCCGACGGACGTTGCAATCAGATCGTGATCCTCACGATCGGGAAGTACCTGCCCGGGACGACGCTCGATTCCTTTTCGCCGATTTTTTCGGCGCCGAGCGCCAGATAGAACGGAAGCGCATTGGGGTCCGCTTCGATCACGAAGCTTCTGATCCCCCTCGCGGCGCTTTCCCTGCGGACCTCTTCCCACAGTGCCCGGGCGACACCGCGGCCCATGTGGTCGGGATGGACGAACAGCCATCCGGGCGTCGGGCGATCCGATTCCGATGACGCCCGGACCCAGAACCCGATGATTGCCGCGCCGGACTCCGCAACGTATCCGATCGACCCGTCGATCGTCTCCGGCGCAATCGCGAGATCGCTCTGCCACAAGTCCAGCCAGTCCTGCGGATAGCCCCAGTGTGCCTTCGAAATGCGAGCCAGCCGGGTGAGTGCGTCCGCGTCCGCGGTACGGGCAGCGCGTACGGTGAATGCTTGGTGCATCTCGTCTCCTGTGATGGTCGACACCTTCGTCGGGGTATCGCCCGGCTCGCATCGACTCAACGCCGGATTCGCGGGGCTTGCCGACTCGAAGGAACGTCGCGCACGACGCAGCTACGCGACCTGCGATGCATGCCCGGCGACGACGCGCCAGCCAGCGGATGATCGGCGCCAGAGCCGAGTATAGGCAAACATGCCGTCGAACGCCGTGCCGTCGAAATGGCCGGCGAGTCTCGCCTTCGTCGTGGTCAGGATCATCTCGCCGATCGCGTATGCGTGTGTTTCCTGCACATCGAGCCTGTCGAGGCGCAGCAGCTTCGCGCGATGCGCGGCCAGGTCATCTTCCTTCGTGATGACCTGGCCGGTCGGAACGGTGAACACCAGGTCGTCGTCCAGCAACGCATCGAGCGCTTCGACATCGTTGGCCAGCATCGCGGCACGAAGCGCGATTTCGCTGGGTTCGATAGTTGTACGGATTGTATCCATTTCAGGGCCTCGCATCGTCTCCGAAGGTCTGTGGTTCAGCTCATACCGGCGAGCAACAGCAGCAACGAACATACCGCACCGACGAATACCGTCTACCGCGCGTTCGACAGCGATTGGCGCCGGACGAGCATCACCACGCAGATGCCGATCGACGCGACGACGTTGACGGCCGGATAGAACGCGACTGCGACGCTCCACGTGCTCAACGCCAGCAAGGCCAGCGCGTACTTGAGCACGCACAGCGCGAAATACGCGAGGCTCTCGCTCCACGGATCGCGGATCGTCTTGCGGACGGTCGGGCCGAGGCCGGCCAGCTCGATCAGCGTGACCAGACAGATCGAGAGCGTCGGGTCGTTGGTCAGCATCCACAGCGGAATGGCCGACAGGGCCGCGACCAGGAAAAACCAGTCGACGCGTGTCCAGCCGCGTTCTCCCCGAAAGATGCTTGCCACCAGCGTCAGAAAGCAGGTAACGGCAATGGCTGCCGTGCACCACGCGGACGGCCCGGCACCCGCGACGAACTGGCCGGCCGCCGCGATCGCCGTGACGACCGACCACACGAGCCAGGTGAACAGATGCGGGCGAATCGTGCGCCGGTAGATGGCGAGCGCATACGGAATCGCCGCCAGCAAAGACACGGCCGTTCCGATCACGCCGAAGATCGAAGAGGCGCCATGATCGACATTCACCATCGTCAGCATCCTTGTTCCCACTGGCCGACCAGTATGTGGTCGGACTGGGCGGGGTGCAACGTCGTACCGGCCAGGTGTCGCTGCGGATGACACGTCGAATCTCATCGGAAAGCCGATGTGATCACACGCAAACAAACCGCACCAGGATTGCGGCGTGGCAGGAAAACCCACTGCACGACCGCGGAATGAATAGAAATAACCTCTTCAATGAGAAGAAAAACTGTTCTTTCAAATCTCTTTTTGACGACCGACAGTTTGCCAACCGGACGACTGCGGCGATGCGCGGCGGTCATGGGCATCGGTCGTGCCCGCTGGCGTCTTTCGTCGGGTCGAGTTCAGGCGCAGAACAACGCATAAACGCCTGGTCGTCAAAACGGAGTCTTGAATGAACCCAACTTCAGCAGAAACGCTTCAGCACGCGGACTGGAGACGCCTCGCGGCGCAAGTGGTCCCGAGAACGCTCGCGCATATCGGCGGGCGCGGCGTGCCGGCTCGAAGCGGCCGGACGTTTGCCGCGATCAATCCGGCGACGGAGGCCGTCATCGCGGAAGTCGCGTCGTGCGATGCACCGGACGTCGACGACGCAGTGCGTGCCGCGCGTCACGCGTTCGAATCCGGCGTCTGGTCAGGTTGCGCACCGGCCGAGCGCAAGCGCGTGCTGTGCCGGCTTGGCGAACTCATCGCAGCGCACGGCGTGGAGCTCGCGTTGCTCGACTCGCTCAACATGGGCAAGCGCGTGGCGGATGCGTTCAGCATCGACGTGCCGGCCGCGGGCGGCCTGTTCAGCTGGTACGGCGAAGCCGTCGACAAGCTGCACGGCGAAGTCGCGTCGACCGACCCCGGCAACCTCGCGGTCGTCACGCGCGAACCGTTGGGCGTGGTCGGCGCCGTGGTGCCGTGGAATTTTCCGCTCGACATGGTCGCGTGGAAGGTGGCGCCCGCGCTGGCGGCCGGCAACAGTGTCGTGCTGAAGCCGGCGGAACAGTCGCCACTGTCCGCATTGCGTCTCGCGGAACTGGCGCTCGAGGCCGGCCTGCCGCCGGGCGTGCTGAACGTCGTGCCGGGTTACGGCGAAACCGCAGGGCGTGCGCTCGGGCTGCATCCCGACGTGGACGTGCTCGCCTTCACCGGATCGACGGCCGTCGGCAAGAAATTCCTCGAATACGCCGCGCAGTCGAACATGAAGCAGGTGTGGCTCGAGTGCGGCGGCAAGAGCCCGAACCTGGTCTTCGACGATACGGACGATCTCGACCTGGCCGCACGCAAGGCGTGCTTCGGCATCTTCTTCAACCAGGGCGAGGTGTGTTCCGCCAATTCGCGGCTGCTGGTCCAGCGTTCGATTCACGATGCGTTCGTCGACCGGCTGATTGCGCATGCCGCCGCGTTCATGCCGGGCGATCCGCTCGATCCGGCGAGCGGGATGGGCGCCATCGTCGACGAGCAGCAGCATCGGCGCGTGCGCGAGTGGATCGCACGCGGCCGCGATAGCGCGACGCTCGCGATCGGCGGAGGCGCGCCGCGCGTCGACGGCAAGGGCTACTTCATCGAGCCGACGATCTTCATCGACGTGAAGCACGACGACGCCATCGCACGCGAGGAGATCTTCGGGCCGGTGCTGTCGGTGATGGCGTTCGACACCGAGGACGAGGCCGTCCGGCTCGCGAATGATTCGATCTATGGGCTGGCCGCGTCGCTCTGGACCGGCAGCCTGTCGCGCGCGCACCGCGTATCCGGGCGGCTGCGTGCCGGCACGGTGTCCGTCAACACCGTCGATGCGCTGAGCGCGCAGACGCCGTTCGGCGGGTTCCGCCAGTCGGGCTTCGGCCGCGATCTTTCGCTGCATGCGATCGACAAGTACACGGGCCTCAAGACGACCTGGATCAGTTACTGATTCGACGCGGCAGGCCGCACGCGGTTGCGCCGCGCAACACGACCACGCTTTTTATCCACACAACGAACCGGAGACTCGCCCATGAATGCGCCCAACTTTCCGCATCGTACGACACAGGACTATCAACGCAGCGACGCCGCGCATCACCTGCACGCATTCGTCGACCAGAAGGCGCTGAACGAGGAAGGCGCGCGCGTGATGGTGCGCGGCGAAGGTATCCATCTATGGGATAACGACGGCAACCGCTACCTGGACGGCATGTCCGGGCTGTGGTGCACCAACGTCGGCTATGGGCGGCCGGAGCTGGTCGACGCCGCCGCGCGGCAGATGAAGGAACTGTCCTACTACAACATGTTCTTTCATACGACGCACCCGTCGGTGATCGAACTGTCGGAGCGGCTGTTCGCGCTGCTCGGCAATCGCTTCAGTCACGTGGTGTATACCAATTCGGGATCCGAATCGAACGAAGTGCTGATTCGCACCGTGCGGCGGTTCTGGGAAGTGATGGGCAAGCCGCAGAAGAAGGTGCTGATCGGCCGCGTGAACGGCTATCACGGGTCGACGGTGGGCAGCGCGTCGCTGGGCGGGATGGCGTTCATGCATGAAATGGGCGACCTGCCGATTCCGAACATCACGCACGTGGACGAACCGTACTGGTACGCGAATGGCGGCGACCTGAGCCCCGAGGCATTCGGCAAGCAGGCGGCGCTGTCGCTCGAGCGCAAGATCCTCGAGATCGGTGCGGACCGTGTGGCCGCGTTCGTCGCGGAGCCGTTCCAAGGGGCGGGCGGGATGATCTTTCCGCCGGACGGCTACTGGCAGGAGATCGAGCGTATCTGCCGTCAGTATGACGTGCTGCTGTGCGCCGACGAGGTGATCGGCGGCTTCGGCCGCACCGGCGAGTGGTTCGCGCATCGTCACTTCGGCTTCGAACCGGACCTGATCTGCATGGCCAAGGGCCTGACCTCGGGCTACGTGCCGATGGGCGGGCTGATCATGAGCCGGCGCGTCGGCGAGGCGCTGGTCGACAAAGGCGGTGTTTACGCGCACGGGCTGACCTATTCGGGGCACCCGGTCGCGGCCGCCGTCGCACTGGCCAACCTCGACGTGCTCGAGCGCGAAGGCCTCGTCGAGCGGACGAAGACGGATACCGGGCCGTACTTGCAGAAGGCGCTGCGCGATGCGTTCAGCAATCATCCGCTCGTCGGCGAGATCCAGGGTGTGGGTGCGGTCGGCGCGATCCAGTTCGCGAAGAACAAGGCGACGCGCGAGCGCTTTGCGAACGAGGCCGACCTGACCTGGCACAGCCGGACCGTCGGGTTCGAACTCGGCGCGATCGTGCGTTCGACGAACGGCCGACTGATCGTTGCGCCGCCGCTGGTGATCGATCACGCGCAAATCGATGAACTGGTCGACACGATGCGCAAGGCCGTGGATGCCACTGCGCGCGAAGTGCTCGGGATCGACTGCTGACGATTGAGCGACGCGCTTGCGTCCGATGAGCATCGGGCGCAAGCGTGCCAAACCACAGGATCCGGTTCGGAGACGAGCCAATTGCGTGCGGCCACCGGAGCGGAAATCTGACCGGGTGAAGACTGGGTGTCATGGGCGGTGATCGCGATAGGGCGATGTGTCGCTTACTGCGTATTGATAAGGAATGCAAATGGTATGGCCGGCGTGTTGAAGCACGCACGTTTTTGAGCCGGCGACGTATTCCCGGTCACCCTTCAGCCCCCGAATCCATGAACATCACAACAGAAACAAGGAGACGAAATGAGTCAGGGCGAGTCCATTGCTCATCTCGAGGAAAGCACCATCCAGCCGATTCCGCTGACCGAGCGGCACGGCAGCGCGAAGGATCTGTTCACGATCTGGTTCGGGTCGAACATCAGGATGCTGACGATCGTCACCGGATCGCTCGCGACCACGGTGTTCAAGCAGCCGTTCTGGTGGGCGGCGCTCGCCACGCTCGTCGGCAGCCTGATCGGCGCGGTCTTCATGGCGCTGCATTCCGCGCAGGGGCCGCAGCTCGGCGTGCCGCAGATGATCCAGACCCGCGGGCAGTTCGGGTCGTTCGGCGCGCTGCTCGTGGTCGGGCTGGTCGTCGTGATGTACGTGGGCTTCTTCGCATCGAACTGCGTGTTCGGCGGGCAGGCGCTGCACAGCCTGAACGCCGGCATTCCGCTCGATGCGGGCGTGGTGGTGATCGGCCTGATCAGCCTGCTCGGATCGATCTACGGCTACAAGCTGATCCACGCGTATGCGCGGCTGTTGAGCTGGTGCTCGGGCAGCGTGCTCGTGCTGGCGTTCGTGTGGATCATCTTCGTGCACGGATTGCCCGCCGATACGTTCTCGAAGCATTCGCTGAACCTGTCGGGCTTCCTGGGCGCGATGTCGGTCGCCGCGCTGTGGCAGATCGCCTATGCGCCTTACGTATCGGACTATTCGCGCTACCTGCCGCCCGATACCGGGCCGCGCACGGCGTTCTGGTCGAGTTACTGGGGCTGCGTGCTCGGCTCGTTCTTCCCGATGCTGCTCGGTTGCCTGGTAGGGCTCGCGACGCCTGACGGCAATGTCGTGAGCGGCCTCACGGGCCTCACACAAGGGATCAGCGTGCTCGTGATCGTCGTGCTGTCGTTCGGCATCGCGGCCAGCAATGCGATGGAACTGTATTGCGGCGCGCTGTCGGCCATCACCGTGCTGCAGACGCTCTTTCCGTCGTGGTCGGGCAAGGCGCGGGCGCGGGCGATCACCGCGATCGTCCTGTGCGGCATCGCGCTCGCGATCGCGCTGTTCGGGCAGGACAATTTCCTCGCCGGCTACACGAACTTCATCCTGCTGCTGCTGTACGTGCTCGTGCCGTGGACCGCGATCAACCTCGTCGACTATTACCTCGTGTGTCACGGCGAGTACGACGTCGATTCGTTTTTCCGGCAGGACGGCGGCATCTACGGGCGCTTCAATACGATCGCCGTCGGCTCGTATCTCATCGGCATCGTCGCGCAGGCGCCGTTCATGGCGACCGATCTCTATACGGGAGAACTGGCGAGCCGGCTCGGCGGCGCGGACGTGTCGTGGATCGTCGGTTTGTCGCTGACGTCGCTCGTCTACTACGCGGGGTGCAAGCTGTTCTCGCGGCCGCTGCAGGGCGTCGCGTGAGCGTTTCCGTGCCGGCCGGGCATTCGGTGTTGACGACTGCCCGCCGCATCATCCGTTCGCGACCCCCGGCTCCCCCTCCGCCGCATGCACGTCCCGCCGGAACGCACCCGGGCTCGTGCCCGTCCATTTCCGGAATGCGCGATGAAACGCGCTCGGCTCGGTGAAGCCGAGCTCGGCCGCGATCTCCGCGACGCCGAGCGCATGCCCGCGCAGCAGCGACTGCGCCAGCGCGCCGCGCAGCTCGTCCTTGATTGCCGCGAAGCTTTGCCCTTCGCTGCGCAGACGCCGCCGCAGCGTCGCGGGCGTCGTGCCGAGGCGCACGGCCAGCGTATCGAAGTCGGGCCACTCCGCGGCCGGTAGCGCCTTCAACTGCGCGCGCGTCTTCGCGACCCAGCCCGTATCGTGCCGGTAGCGGACGAGCAGGTTGCCGGGCGCGCCGCGCAGGAAGGTCTTCAGCGCCTGCTCGGAACGGATCGTCGGCAGCGCGAGGTATGCGGCGTTGAACGCGAGCCGGCTGTCGGGCCGGTCGAAATGCACGGGCACGCCGAAGAACTGGTGATAGTCGCTGCGCTGGCCGGGGCTCGGGCACGCGAAGTCGATGCGCTGCAGCGGGATGCGCCGGCCGATCAGCCAGCACGCGACGCCAAGGAGGATCAGCCAGAACGTCCGGTACGCGAACGCCGGGTAGGGCGCGCCCGTCTGCGTCAGCACGATCTGCGCCTGCCCGTCGGCCACGATGAGCTCGCCATGCGGCTCGTCCAGCACCACGCGCAGGAACTGCAGCGCGCGCCGCAGCGCCTTGTCGAGCGTGCCGGCGTGCAGCACCGCATGGCACAGCAGCGTGAAGCTGCCGCGCCGCATCGGGCGCGCGGCGAGCCCGAAGAATTCGTCGTCGAGCGCACCGGCGATCGCGAGCCACAGCCTGCCGTACTGCTGCGGCGTAACGGGCTCGCGCACGGCGGCCGGCAGGCCGGCGGCACGCAGCACGGCCTCCGTCGGAAGGCCTTGCCGGCGCAGGCACGCGAGCGCGTCGTCGACGAAATCCGGCGAAATCATCTGCGGCCCCATTTTCCTGCCTCCTCCCGACATGGCAAAAGCGATCACGATTCTAGATTCGGTTTGTCATTGATTGCAATGTACGGGCTGTCTACTATCGAACTATCCCCGTCGCGCCCCTGGCTCGCCGGCGGCCATAACGCACAGGAGACACGCATGTCTGATGGAGCTACCGCCCGCGCGGTGCCGGCCTACGCCGACGCCGTGGCCCGGTTCAGTATCGAGACCGCCGCGCAGCAACTGCACGGCGACCTGGAGCGCGGCCTGAACGCGTGCGTGGAATGCTGCGACCGCCACGCATCGGCGGACGCGATCGCGCTCGACTGGATCGACGCCGGCGGGCAGCACCATCGCTACACGTTTGCGCAGATGAAGGCGCTGTCGGCTCGCGTCGCGAACCTGCTGGTCGCGCTGGGCGTGAAGCCGGGCGACGTGGTGGCGGGCCTGTTGCCGCGCACGCCCGAACTCGTCGCGACGATCCTTGGCACGTGGCGCGCGGGCGCCGTCTACCAGCCGCTGTTCACCGCATTCGGCCCGAAAGCGATCGAGCACCGGCTGCGCATGAGCGACGCACGCCTGGTCGTGACCAACGTCGCGAATCGCGCGAAGCTCGACGAGATCGCCGGTTGCCCGGCCGTTGCGACGGTGCGCGAGCCGGGCGAGACGCTGCCGGAAAGCGACATCGATTTCCGCGCGGCGCTCGATGCGCAGTCGGACGCGTTCGAGCCGGTGCTGCGCACGGGCACGGACCTGTTCATGATGATGTCGACGTCGGGTACGACGGGGTTGCCGAAAGGCGTGCCGGTGCCGCTGCGCGCGCTGCTCGCATTCGGCGCATACATGCGCGACGCGGTGGACCTGCGTGCCGGCGACCGATTCTGGAACATCGCCGATCCGGGCTGGGCGTACGGCCTCTATTACGCGATCACGGGCCCGCTGTTGCTCGGCCACGCGACGACACTCTACGAAGGCGGTTTCACGGTCGACAGCACGTACGACGTGATCGAACGCCTCGGGATCACGAGCCTCGCCGGCTCGCCGACGGCCTACCGGATGCTGATGGCGGCCGGCACGGAGGCGGCGGCGCGGCTGAAGGGCAAGCTGCGCGTGGTCAGCAGCGCGGGCGAACCGTTGAATCCGGAAGTCGTGCGCTGGTTCGACGCGGCGCTCGGCGCGCCGATCTACGATCACTACGGTCAGACCGAACTCGGGATGGTCGTGAACAACCACCACGGCCTCGCGCATGTGGTCCACGCCGGGTCGGCCGGCTTTGCGATGCCCGGCTACCGCGTCGCGGTGCTCGACGACGCGAGCCGCGAGCTCGGCCCCGGCGAGCCGGGCAACCTCGCGATCGACATCGCGCGCTCGCCGCTGCTGTGGTTCCACGGCTACTGGCAGCAGGACACGCCGGCGATCGCGGGCGGCTATTACCGGACCGGCGACAACGTCGAGCTGGAGCCGGACGGCACCGTGAGCTTCATCGGCCGCGCGGACGACGTGATCACGTCGTCCGGCTACCGGATCGGCCCGTTCGACGTGGAAAGCGCGCTGATCGAGCATCCGGCCGTGAGCGAGGCCGCCGTCATCGGCGTGCCTGATGCGGAGCGCACGGAGATCGTCAAGGCGTTCGTCGTGCTGTCGAAAGACTACGACGGCACGCCGGCGCTGGCCGAGGAACTGAGCCTGCACGTGAAGCGGCGGCTGTCCGCTCACGCCTATCCGCGCGCGATCGACTTCGTCGACGCGCTGCCTAAAACCCCGAGCGGCAAGATCCAGCGCTTCGTGTTGCGCAAGATGGAAGCCGAGAAGGCCGCTCAACCCTGAACACAACCTGTACGGACTGCGAATGGATATCAAGGATCGCGTTTTTCTGATCACGGGCGCCGGTTCCGGCCTCGGCGCCGCGGTGGCGCGCATGGTGGTCGCGGAAGGCGGCAAGGCCGTGCTGCTGGACGTCAACGAAGAAGCCGGCGCGGGCCTCGCGCACGAGCTTGGCGCGGCTGCGCGCTTCGTGAAGACGGACGTGACGAGCGAAGCCGATGGGCAGGCGGCCGTCGCCGCCGCGCGTGACGCGTTCGGCCGCATCGACGCGCTCGTCAACTGCGCGGGCGTCGCGCCGGGCGAGAAGGTGGTGGGCCGCGAGGGCCCGCATTCGCTCGACCGCTTCGCACGCGCGGTGTCGATCAATCTGGTCGGCACGTTCAACATGATCCGCCTGGCCGCCGACGCGATGTCGAAGCAGGAGCCCAATGCGGAAGGCGAGCGCGGCGTGATCGTCAACACCGCGTCGGTCGCGGCGTTCGACGGGCAGATCGGGCAGGCCGCGTATGCGGCGTCGAAGAGCGGTGTGGTGGGCATGACGCTGCCGATCGCGCGCGAGCTCGCGCGTTTCGGCATTCGCGTCGTGACGGTCGCGCCGGGCATCTTCGCGACGCCGATGATGGCCGGCATGCCGCAGGACGTGCAGGATGCGCTTGGCAAGAGCGTGCCGTTCCCGCCGCGGCTCGGCCGCCCGGAAGAATTTGCGGCGCTGGTGCGCCACATCGCCGAGAACACGATGCTGAACGGCGAAGTCATCCGTCTCGATGGCGCGTTGCGCATGGCACCGCGCTGACACTGGAGGAAACGAATCATGACGACTCAGGATCCGATCGTAATCGTGGGTATGGCGCGTACGCCGATGGGCGGTTTTCAGGGCGACCTGGCGGCTGCCAGCGCGAGCGACCTCGGCGCGGTAGCGATTCGCGCGGCGCTCGAGCGCGCGAACGTGCCGGCCGAGCGCATCGATGAAATCGTGTTCGGCTGCGTGCTGCCGGCGGGCCAGGGCCAGGCGCCGGCGCGGCAGGCCGCGCTGAAGGCCGGGCTGCCGCTCGCCGCAGGTGCGACCACGGTCAACAAGATGTGCGGCTCGGGGATGAAGGCCGCGATGTTCGCGCACGACCTGCTGCTGGCGGGCTCGGCAGGCGTGGCCGTCGCGGGCGGGATGGAGAGCATGACGAATGCGCCGTACCTGCTGCCGAAGGCGCGCGCGGGGATGCGGATGGGTCACGGGCAGGTGCTCGATCACATGTTCCTCGACGGGCTCGAGGACGCGTACGAGAAAGGCCGCCTGATGGGCACGTTCGCCGAGGATTGCGCGCAGGCGTACCAGTTCACGCGCGAGGCGCAGGATGCGTTCGCGATCGCGTCGCTGACGCGCGCGCAACGGGCGATCGCCGACGGGCACTTCGTGTCGGAGATCGCGCCGGTGACCGTGAAGGCCGGCAAGACCGAAACGGTCGTGTCGATCGACGAACAGCCGGGCAAGGCGAAGCTCGACAAGATCCCGACGCTGAAGGCTGCGTTCCGCGATGGCGGTACGGTGACGGCCGCGAATGCGTCGTCGATCTCGGACGGCGCGGCCGCGCTCGTGATGATGCGCCGCTCGGAAGCCGAGCGCCTCGGCCTCACGCCGAAGGCCGTGATCGTCGGGCATTCGACCTACGCGGATAAGCCGGGCCTGTTCGCGACCGCGCCGATCGGCGCGCTGCGCAAGCTGTCGGAGAAGACCAGCTGGAACCTGCGCGACGTCGACCTGTTCGAGATCAACGAAGCATTCGCGGTGGTGCCGATGGCCGCGATGCGCGATCTCGACCTGCCGCACGAGAAGGTCAACGTGCACGGCGGCGCGTGCGCGCTGGGGCATCCGATCGGTGCATCGGGCGCGCGCGTGATGGTGACGCTGCTGGCCGCGCTCGAAACGTACGGGTTGAAGCGCGGCGTCGCGTCGCTGTGCATCGGCGGCGGCGAGGCGACGGCGATCGCGATCGAGCGCATCGCGTAACGTATCAAGCGTAGTTCGCACGCTGCGACGCGGGCGACGGGTATCGTGCGGGATTCTCTCGTGCGCTGCTCGTCGCCCGTTTTGTTTTTGGAGGCCTCGTATGGGCCTGTTGATCAATCGATACGAAACCCGCTAGGATGTGACCAAACCGTTTCGTTGTGCGACCTTTACGAGTTCCACCATATTCGAAGTGTGGAGCTTGCTCATGAGACGTACCTTATAGGTACTCACCGTTTTGTGACTGAGCATGAGGGTACGTCCGATTTCCTGGTTGTTCATTCCTTTAACCAGCAGGCCGAGGACCATCATTTCGCGGTCGGTGAGGCCATCGAGTCCTGCGGTCGCGCCGGTGCCTTCACTCGTCGCGACCTCCTGCAAGTTTTCGCGGAGCATGTTGGTGACCACCTGCGGGAAATACGAATAGCCGGCGAGCAAGGCCTTCACGGCCTTGGATATTTCATCCAGCCCGTCGTCCTTGCAAACGAAGCCTGACGCGCCGGCTTGCAGGCAACGCATTGCATAGTTGCGCGTGTCACCGGACGTGAGCACCAGGATGCCGGCGTTCAGTTCGGTGCCGCGCAGGCGCTCCATGACCGAGAAGCCGTCCAGATCGGGAATGACCAGATCCAGGACAACCAGATCGGGCTTGAGCGTCCGGACAGCCTGGACGCCGTCCACCCCCGTGCGGCATTCCGCGACGACTTCATGGCCGTCCTGCTCCAGGACCATTCGTACCGCCATTCGAATCAGCGGGTGGTCGTCCACGATCACAATACGACGATTCACTGTCCCCTCTGCGCAATTGATCTCTATTGGCCAAACACACCATCCATAAGCTGGTGGCCCCTCTGGCGAATGTTTGTTTGGATGATATTGCCGCTAACCATACTTGAACGCAGATTGATCGCGAATGGGCTGAGTGGCTGGTCAGATATTTCCCGGTGAAAAACAGACTCTTCCGAATGGCCTGTCCCGGGGCCTGGGCGGTAAATTTGTTCACGCGATGGCGCCACGGTTTTTCCGGAGTCAGCACGTTTGGCGGACCATCATTTTTCGGCTCATATTGATCGGAGTAAGACATGAAGAAGAAACTCGCGGGATTGGGACTCGTAGCTGGTGTATTGGCCGTTGCCGGTCATGCGCAGGCGGAAACCTCCGCGGAGATCAAGATCACCGGCAAGATCTTGCCCGATGCGTGCAATCTCACGATCGGCAACGGTGGTGTCTATGATTTCGGCTCCATCGCGTCGGCAAATCTTTACCAGGATAAGACGACGCAACTCCCGGGCAAGCTTCAGACCGTGTCCATCTCCTGCAATGCGGCCGCCAAGGTTGCGTTGAACGTGCGGGACAATCGGTCCGGCACGGCCGCCGGCGGCGCGGGCGACGACACCGAATTCGGCCTGGGCAACGGCAAGGTTGGCTACTACACGCTGAGTCTGGGCGGTGCCACGGGTGACAACAGCGGTGTGGATATCGTGGCCGCTCCGGCTGGATCCGACGCGTGGGCTTCCGATGCGGCGGGGCTGATGACGAAAGGCAGCGCGCGCAAATCGTTTGCGAAACCTGGCGACGTGACGCCCGGCGCATACAAGACCGTCACGGCCAATCTGACCGTGATCCCGACGATCAACAAACTGTCGGAACTGGATCTATCCGGCGGCAGTGTCGATCTGGATGGCTCGGCGACTATCGAAATGGCCTATCTGTAAACAGGTGAGATCCGGACTGGATCAGGATGTCGGACGGCTGCAACGGCTGACGTTCGAGTCGCATCTCTCGAGCGCCTGCGTTAGCGCGGAGGCCTGAGTGACGAGATACCGGTCCGTATTGCTGCCGTTGGTGGGGGCTGGAATTGGCGTAGCGGCTGTCGACGCATGGGCTCCGGATGCCGCGTGTCTGCCAGCGCTCGGGCGATCGTGCCTTCGAGAGACGCACGTGGGAATGAGGTGAATCGAACCGTCGGCACGACGCACCTAGCGGAAAATGATTCGCAATCCGAATGATAATGCTGGAAGCGGACGACCATGCCATTCCAAACGAAAGGGATATTCAGATGAGCTTGAAGCAGTGGTGTGTACGTTCCGTGCTCGCCTGCACTTTGTCGAGCACGGGCGCGGCATCGGCGGACGATCTTAAATTCAACGGCCAGGTCGACCTGAGTCTCAACGGTCAAATCAGATCGGTCGGCGCGTGCAACTTGACGCTGGAAAACGGCGGCGTCGTCGATATCGGCAATCTGTCGAAAGACGATTTTCCCAAGGATTCGTACTTTACGCTTGAACGCAGCATGTCGTTTCAGGTGGGCTGTCCGCGCCCGACCAAGGTCGGATTCGTGCTGATCGACAACGTCGGTGCAGGCGATCAGCACGATCAATCATTTAGTCTGAGCAATCCGAAAATTGGTTCGTACTACATGGGGTTAAGTACCGGTGACTACCGCGTGGTCGACGGAAAAAGAGCGCAATCGCTTCTCCACTCCTATGGCGACACGTGGGAGAGCGCTTCCTGGGGGGGATGGCATGTGATCCGCGGGCGTACCTATTCATGGGGTGTTGGAGGATCGGATCCGGCGGCGGGCACGTGGATGCAAGACATGTTGCGGATCTCGGTCTCTTTCAAGCCTCAAGACATTCCGTTCACCGACGAGATGGAGATCGCCGGTTCCGCGACCCTCGAACTTGTATACCTGTAGCGACCGCTCATTTCGTGGCTGACTCCGCTTGTCGGTCCACTGTGTTCGAGGGAAGTTCTTCAAACCCTGACGGTGGCGCGGGTTTGGAAATAACAGGCACCGGGTGGTCAATGTATCCGCGTGGTGGAGCGATGGTTTGTCCGATATCGGCACGTGTGATGCTTGACTCGGGCCTTCATTTTTTTGGTTCGTTTTCTATTGGAATAAGGCGATGAAGAAGAAACTCGCAGGACTGGGGCTGGTTGTCGGTTCATTGGTCGCTGCCGGTCATGCGCAGGCGGACACGTCGACGGAGATCAAGGTCGCCGGCAAGATCGTGCCCGATGGTGCGTGCAATCTCACGATCAGCAACGGCGGCGTCTATGATTTTGGCGTCATCGCGTCGGAAAATCTTCACCAGAACAAGACGACACAATTCGTTCCCAAGTCGCAGACTGTCGCCGTGACCTGCAATGCAGCCACCAAGGTCGCGTTGAGCGTGCGGGACAACCGCGCGGGTACGGCCGCCGGCGGCACGGGAGAAGACTTCGAGTTCGGCCTGGGCAAGGGGAAGGTCGGCTACTACACACTGACCGCTTTCAGCGCCATGAGCGACGGCGGTGACGCCAAGCTGGATGTCCTGGCGGCTCCGGCTGGATCCAACGCGTGGGCTTACGACGAGGCGAGGCTGATGACGAAAGGTAGCGCGCGCAAAGCGTTTGCGGATCCAGGCAGCTTGACGCCGGGCGCATACAAGTCCATCGCAATCTATTTAGCGGCGACCCTGACGATCAACAAATTGTCGGACTTGGATCTTTCCAGTGGCAATGTCGATCTGGATGGTTCGGCGACCCTCGATCTGACCTATCTGTAAAAAGGCGCGGTCGGAGCGGGCCCGGACGGCTGACGTTCGGCCTGTCGTTTCCCGAACGCTCATTTTCGGCAGGCAGATCAATGACGGGAATGGGCCCAGCAACCGGCCAAGGTCGGATTCGACGTGACCGACAATCGCGCCGGTACGCAACTGCCTTGGCCTTATAAACGGGGAAGAGGATCCGGACCCGATGAGATCGCTTGCGCGACCGTCCCTGTTCGTGGAAAGGCCGTGCTGGCGGGCAGGGGAGCGGCCCGTGGCGCTCGAGACACCGACGAGCCGGTTTCCGCCATCGTTCATTTCGAAGCCGGCATCGTTGTTCACGGATGATCTCGTGACCGAGGGTCTCGCCACGCTGGAACCCCGCTACCTGTAACGTCCGCCCTCTCGAATAGCGCGCTTGGCGGTAACCGCCACATCGCCGCAGCGGCCTCTTCCGCTGCTCTCGTTGAATTTCCTCAAAACTCGGACGTGACAGTCATTCTCGTCCATAAAATCCATTTAAGTTGGATTGCTAATCATGTGCAGCCGTGTCGTGTGTCTATCGTCTCATCTTCAGTTTTTCTCGTCGTGCCGGCATGCATTGGCGAAGGCCATTCTGACGGCTGGATTGCCGATATGCCTGAGCGTTCCGGCCGTTGCGCAAGCGTCGGGCGTCCTGCCGGAATCTTCCGTGGTGATCCTGAACGAAGCGGACGGCGAAGCCACGATGAATGTGAAGAATACAGAGTCGATTCCGCTGCTGCTGCATGCATCCATACAGAACACGCCGGAAGATCAAGCGTTGCTGGTCGTGGCGGTGCCGCCGGTGAGCCGGGTGGAAGGCCAGGATACGCAACTGGTGCGATTCCTGCTGCAGAGCCCGGCGCCGCTCCAGGTGCAACGGCTCAAACGCGTGACGTTCGAGGGCATTCCACCCAAGGGCCCCGACGGCAAGGCGCGCATCAGCATGACGATTCGCCAGAATCTGCCGTTGATCATCCATCCCGCCAAGCTCGCGAAGCACGCCTCACCCTGGACGCTGCTGCAGTGGTCGGTCGCGGACGGCAAGCTGCGCGTGCGCAACGACAGCCCGTATGTGGTGCGTCTGGGGCAAGGCGTGCAACTTCTGCCGGAAAAGACCGCCGTGGATCTGGGCAAGACCTATGTGCTACCCGAAAGCACCGTGGAAGTCTCGCTGCCGAAGGGGGCCGGTGCGCGGGCAACCGGCGTCAAACTGTCGCCGGCGACGATCTACGGCTACGAAGTCGACAGCTACGAGGCCCCGCTCGTCAACCTCGCGACGCAACAGTAATGCGGCTCGATCGTGCCGCGCGCCCGGTACGGCCCCAACGCGAATCGAACGCGTACCGCAATGGGACGGCCGCATCGCTGTTGATGTTGCTGGCGAGTGCCTACCCGTCGCGGGCGCACGCGCAGACAGCCACGCCGCCTGACACGGCATCCGCCGTCCAAGCGACGACCACGGAAACCGCGTTCGATCCGGCGTCCGTCGATGCAGCCTTCAACTTCGATACGAGCATCCTGCAGCAGCGCGGGCTCGATCCACAGATCGCCGACTATTTCCGCACCATGCCGCGGTATCGGCCTGGCCGCAGCCGCGTTGTCGTCTACGTCAACGACATTCGGCGAGGGCGGATCAATACGCGGTTCGACGAGAACGGCGCGCCGTGCTTCGATCGCGCGTTTCTGGATGCGGCCGGAATGGTTGTGCCCGACGCAAAGTACGCGATACCCGGCGATGCGGAACCCGACACGTGCTACGACTTCGCGCGGGCATTCCCCGGCACGGATGTGGCGCTCAAGCCGGGGCGGGAAGAGGTTCGGCTCGTCGTACCGACCACGGCGCTTCGTCAGGCGGTGGCGGATTTCTCCGGTTACAGCCGGGGCGGCAACGCGGCGCTGCTGAACTACGAGCTGATGACCCTGCGCAGCGAGGCGAGCGGCATGCCGGGCTCGAACTTCCTGTCGCTCAACACCGAAATCGGCGTGAACGCCGGCGACTGGATCCTGCGCAGCCGCGCCTATTCTCAACGTCAGGACAATTCAGGATTCCAGAGTCGCCACCTCTACGCATACGGCCAGCGAACCTGGCTGCGATGGGGCGCCACGTTACAGGCCGGACAGATCAATATCGCCAACTCCGTGCTGACCGGCGCGCCGTTGACCGGCATCCAGGTGTTTCCCGATGCCGCGCTGAGCAAGCAGGAGCGCAACATCGTCATGGTCGAAGGCGTCGCGCAATCGCAAGCGCGCGTCGAGGTGCGCCAGGCGGGCGGGTTGATCTATACCACGGTCGTGCCGGTCGGCCCCTTCTCGCTTACGGACTTGCCGCTGCTCAACGACAGCAACGACCTGGAGGTGACCGTCATCGAGTCCGATGGTGCGCGACGCAGCTTCGTCGTGCCCGCTGCGTCGATCGGCGCGGGGGCGCTCGGGCAGCGGCCGGGCTACGCGTTCGCGCTGGGCAAGCGTCGCAATCTCGACGGCAACAAGGCCCGCAATCCGTGGGTGGCGAGCGCGAGCGGCAACTGGGCGCTTGGCAAGCGCGGTAATGTCGGCGTGGCAGCGCTGTTCGCTCCCGGATACCAGGCCGCCAGTTGGGGCGTGGATATGCGCGTGTCGCAGTCGAGCAGCGTCAAGTTGCAGCAGCGTATGTCGTTGCAGGCCACGAAGTCGGGCACGGAAATCGAGGTCTCGGGCATTTTCGGCGGGTTGCACGAGAACCTGAGCATGAGCTTCAGCAGTGCGTATCAGAGCAACGGCTATCGCACGCTGGACGATTTCACCGTCGATGTCGACCGGACCGGGTTCGCTGCATCGCGTTACCGGAGCCGGCATACCGCAGCGCTGGCCTGGTCCGATGCCAGGCTGGGCGGTCTGACGTTCGGCTACGCATTCACGAATCAACAGAACGGGGAGCGTACGCAGCGGCTGAACCTTTCGTGGGGCAAGAGCTTCGCGTTCGGCACCGTGTCGCTTAACGTCGAGCGCGATCTCAGCCCGCGCCGGGAGGACCGATATTACGGGAGCCGTGCATATGACAGGCCCGGCAACACCTATTACGCGTCGTTGAGCATCCCGTTCGGCAAGCGCAGTGTCCGCACCTATGCAAGCAATGCGAGCGGCTATACGCGTTTCGGCGCCAGCTACAGCGAGCGGATCGGCGATAACCTGAATTACTCGGTCAACGTGGATCGCAACACGCGCGACCGGAGCAACGCGGTGGCAGGTCAAATGGCGGCGACGCCGCGCATTGCCCAGGTCAACCTGGGTTTCTCCGATACCGGCAAGCGCGCCCGGTCGTATTACGCCGGGGCCTCGGGCGGCGTGGTGCTGCACGCGAACGGGGTGACGCTCTCTCCCTATCCCGTGCAGGACACGTTCGGCATCGTGTCGGCGTCGGGCGTATCGAACGTGAAGATCAATACGCCGCAGGGGCCGGTGTGGACCGACCTCTGGGGGCGTGCGGTGGTGCCCCGGCTCTCTGCATACAGCAGCAATCGCGTGGAGGTGATGACCCATACCTTGCCGCGCAACGTCGATATCGGCAACGGTACCCGGCAGGTCGATCCGGGGCGCGGATCGGTGAACCGGATCGACTTCGAACTTGCCCGCGTGCGCCGGGTGCTGCTCAATGCGCGCGACGCCGACGGCAATCCGCTGCCCGCCGGCGCCTATGTGCTGGATGGCCGCCAGCGATATGTCGGCATGGTGCTAGAGCAGGGGCAGGTGTTTCTGAACAACGGCGCCGGCGACGAGGTGTTGCAGGTGGCGTTGCCGGACGGCAGGCAGTGCCGGTTGCAATATGCATTGCCCGAGCCCTCGGGTTCCGGTGCGCTGTTCGAAAGCGCCGATGCCCGATGCATTCTTCAATGAGCCCCTGGCTTCGAGAGACGACATGTTGCAACAACCGAAACGCATTCGCCGGTGGGCGTGGACGATGTGCGCGGGCCTGAGCCTGGGCGGAGCCGCACAGGCCGCGGACAATTGCCGGATGCATACCGGGCACGCACAACTCGACTACGGTGCCCAGTACCGGCAAACCATTCTGGGGCAGCCCGCATCGCCCTTCGGATACTCGTTGGGAAAACGCCTCGTGTCGGTGAGCATCTTCTGCAAGGAGCCGGTGCGCATGGCGATTTTCCTTCGCGGCGATGCGCTCGACGACGGCGCGTTTCGCTTCGGTCAGCAGGGCGTGCTTTCCGTGACAGCCGGCGA
Source organism: Burkholderia sp. Tr-20390 (assembly GCF_017104595.1). NCBI lineage: Bacteria > Pseudomonadati > Pseudomonadota > Betaproteobacteria > Burkholderiales > Burkholderiaceae > Burkholderia > Burkholderia sp. Tr-20390. The sequence continues at coordinate 24,035 of NZ_JAAGPC010000083.1, forward strand.
CGCCAATCTGGATGGCAGGTCCGTTGCATTGGGCCGTGTCGAGCATGCCGGTCAGCAACCGTCGGAGCCGGCCGGCAGAGTCGGCTTGCATCCGCGCTCGGGCGTTGTCGTCTTGGCGCACGGCGTGCCGGAGGCGGGGAGCCGGTTGAGTTTGCAACTGGAACTGGAACCCGTGATTCCGCGCAGCGCGGTCGACGTCGTCAACAGCGAATCGCACTGGTCCAGCAGCCATGCGCTGGAGCTGGTTCCGTTCTGAAGGCAACCGACCGGCGAGCTTTTCCGTGACGGCGCAGCGATGAGCCGCGCAGCGGCGCGGTGCGCGCTATAGCGCTCATTCCGATCGCTTCGCCTCCGGCGACACCGCCCCGCATGCGCGAATCACGAGCTGCACGACCTGCTCGGTCTTCTCGTCGTACGCCTTCTGCGTGAACGTGCGCTTGCCGCTCAGCGCGCGGATCTGCGCGTCGAAATCCGCGTAGTGCTGCGTGGTTGACCAGATCAGATACATCAGCGCATGCGCGTCGATCGGCGCGAGCAGCCCGCGCGCGATCCAGCCGTCGATGACCTTCACGCGCGTATCGAACCACGGCTTCACGCGTTCCGACAGGATGTCCTGCATGTGCTCCGCACCGTGGATGATCTCGTTGGCCCAGACCTTCGAGCCGAGCGGGCGCCGCCGCGACAGCGCCATCTTCGCGCGCACGTAGGCACCGATCGCTTCGACGGGATCATCGTCGGCCTCGAACGAACCGGCCGCGCGATGCCAGTCCTCGAACAGGTCGTCGAGCACGCGGCGGTACAGCGCAAGCTTCGTCGGGAAGTAGTAATGCAGGTTGGCTTTCGGCAGGCCGGCACGCTCCGCGATCATCGCGGTACTCGCGCCGTCGAGCCCGCGTTCCGCGAACACGGCCTCCGCGCAGGCGAGCAGATGCGCTTCGTTGGACTCGCGGATGTGCGCCTTGCGTCGCCGCAAAGGCGCGGGCGTTTCGTCGCTGTCGGTGGCTGCGGTTGCCGCCTGGTCATGTCTCATCGTTGCCCTCGCGCGGCGGGCATGCCGCGTTGGGCTTCATTCTAGCCGCTGATTCGCATCGAACGCACGCGTGCCGATCTCGCGCAGTCATCGCCATGCTGCGTTGCGATGGCACGTTTCTCGCTCCATTCATTCACGCAAGAAAGAGATTGATTTGGTCATTTTGATCGTCTAAAACCTGTCCAATCGGACAGGATTCGACGAGCGGCAGAAACCTTTCGGCCCGATTCGTCGGACGATCTTCGCGAACGACCGGGCATGCACCGCGCTTGGGCGGCGTTGCCCCGAAACAGGCATGACACGCACCGGCACAGACCGGGCTGACGACATCACCGACCCCACAGGAGCGATACGAATGAACGCGGTATCGGAAACAGTGAAGCGGGCAGCTTTCGACACGTCGATCAAGGTCGACGGCAAGCGGTTGTGGGACAGCCTGATGGAAGTCGCGAAGATCGGCGCGACGCCGAAGGGCGGCGTGTGCCGCCTCGCGCTGACCGATCTCGACAAGGCCGGCCGCGACCTGATCGTCGGCTGGGCGAAGGCCGCCGGCTGCACGGTGACGGTCGATACGATGGGCAACGTGTTCATGCGCCGCGCGGGCCGCGTGGCCGATGCGGCGCCGGTCGTCACGGGCTCGCATGCGGATTCGCAGCCGACGGGCGGCCGCTTCGACGGCATCTACGGTGTGCTCGGTGGCCTCGAGGTGATTCGCAGTCTCAACGATCACGGCATCGAGACCGAGCATCCGGTCGAGGTCGTGATCTGGACCAACGAGGAAGGCTCGCGCTTCGCGCCCGCGATGGTTGCGTCGGGCGTGTTCGCGGGCGTGTTTTCGCTCGAATACGGGCTGTCGCGCAAGGACGTGGATGGCAAGACGATCGGCGAGGAGCTGGCGCGGATCGGCTACGCGGGCGACGTGCCGTGCGGCGGACGCAAGCTGCACGCGGCGTTCGAACTGCATATCGAGCAGGGGCCGATTCTCGAAGCGGAATGCAAGACGATCGGCGTCGTGACCGACGCGCAGGGGCAGCGCTGGTACGAGGTCACGTTCACCGGCCAGGAAGCGCACGCGGGGCCCACGCCGATGCCGCGGCGCCGCGATGCGCTGCTCGGCGCGTCGCGCGTGGTCGATCTCGTCAACCGGATCGGCCTCGATCATGCGCCGTTCGGCTGCGCGACGGTCGGCATGATGCAGGTCTACCCGAACTCGCGCAACGTGATTCCGGGCCGCGTGTTCTTCACCGTCGATTTCCGTCATCCGGACGACGCGGTGCTCGCGAAGATGGATGCTGCGTTGCGCGACGGCGTGGCGCGCATCGCCGGCGAGATCGGGCTCGAAACCCAGCTCGAGCAGATCTTCTATTACAAGCCGGTCGCGTTCGACGCGGCCTGTGTGGAAGCGGTGCGCAGCGCGGCCGACCGCTTCGGCTTCTCGCATCGCGACATCGTGTCCGGTGCCGGCCACGACGCGTGCTACCTCGCGCAGGTCGCGCCGACGTCGATGGTGTTCGTGCCGTGTGTCGACGGCATCAGCCACAACGAGATCGAGGACGCGACGCCCGCCTGGATCGAGGCCGGCGCGAACGTGCTGCTGCACGCGATGCTGTCGCGCGCATGCGAGCCGGCTTCATGACGCCCGGGCCGTAGCAACCGGCAGGCTGCTCGACGCCTGACAGCCTGACCGTAGCATTCCTAACAACGATCGCCCCGACTGTGCATTCACAGCCGGCGGGGACGGCTTTGTCTCCACCTAGTCGAAGGAACGCGTATGACCACCCAGCCAACCGGCGATATCGCCGCGCATCGCCTGTCGTCCACGCAACTCTCGTGCGAATTCGCCGACATCGCGCCGCTGCTCGATCCGACTGCCGCGGCGGCCGCCGCCAGCCGCTGCCACTACTGCTACGACGCGCCGTGCGTGCAGGCCTGCCCGACGCAGATCGACATCCCGAGCTTCATCCGCAAGATCGGCAACGGCAACCTGAAGGGCGCCGCGACCGACATCCTGTCGGCGAATCCGCTCGGCGGGATGTGCGCTCGCGTGTGTCCGACCGAGATCCTGTGCGAAGGCGCGTGCGTGCGCAACCACCAGGATGCGCAGCCCGTCGCGATCGGCGCGCTGCAGCGGCATGCAACGGATTGGGCGATGGAGACCGGCGCGGTGCGCTTCACGCGCGCGCCGGACACGGGCCGCCAGGTCGCGGTGGTCGGCGCGGGGCCGGCCGGGCTCGCATGCGCGCACCGGCTCGCGCTCGCCGGGCACCGCGTCACGCTGTTCGACGCGCGCCCGAAGGGCGGCGGCCTCAACGAATACGGGATCGCCGCATACAAGACCGTCGACGATTTCGCGCAGCGTGAAGTCGAGTGGCTGCTGTCGGTGGGCGGCATCACGTTGCAAACCGGCGTCGCGCTGGGCCGCGACATCACGCTCGACGCGCTGCGCGAGCAGCACGACGCGGTGTTTCTCGCGATGGGGCTCGGCGGCGTGCGTGCGCTGTCGATCGACGGCGAGCAACTGAACGGCGTGATGAACGCGGTCGATTTCATCGTGCAGGTGCGGCAGGCCGATGCGCTGGAGAACGTGGCGGTCGGGCGGCGCGTGGTCGTGATCGGCGGCGGCAATACGGCCATCGATGCGGCGGTGCAGAGCCGCAAGCTCGGCGCCGAGCGCGTGACGATGGTGTACCGGCGCGGCGTGGAGGCGATGAGCGCGACGTGGGCGGAGCGCGAGTTCGCGCAGAAGAGCGGCGTCACGCTCGTCACGCATGCGAAGCCGGTGCGCATGGCGGGCGAGAACGGGCAGGTGACGGGCGTCGAGTTCGAGGCGGCATCGGGCGAGCGCTTCACCGTCGATGCGGACATGGTGCTGAAGGCGATCGGCCAGACGCTGGTGCCGGACGCCCTCGACGCCGCGCTGCTGACGGCGGACGGCACGCGCATCGCGGTGGACGCCGACGGGCGCACCGCATGGCCCGACGTGTGGGCCGGCGGCGACTGCGCGGCGACGGGCGGCGTCGACCTCACGGTGCAGGCCGTGCAGGACGGCAAGCGCGCGGCCGCGTCGATCGACGCCACGCTCGCGCAGCGCGACGCGAAGGCCGCGTGAGCGCGCCACGCGCGTCACGCACCACGAGCACAACCAACACGACCCCACTCTCACGGAGCCGACCATGGCCGACCTTCGCTGCACCATCGCGGGCATCACTTCGCCGAACCCCTTCTGGCTGGCGTCCGCGCCGCCGACCGACAAGGCCTACAACGTGAACCGCGCGTTCGAGGCGGGCTGGGGCGGCGTCGTCTGGAAGACGCTCGGGCTCGATCCGCACGTCGTCAACGTCAGTTCGCGCTATGGCGCGGTGCAGTGGAACGGCCAGCGCATCGCGGGGCTGAACAACATCGAGCTGATCACCGACCGTCCGCTCGACGTGAACCTGAGAGAGATCGCGCAGGTGAAGCGCGACTGGCCGGACCGCGCGCTGATCGTGTCGCTGATGGTGCCGTGCAACGAGCGCGACTGGAAATGGATCCTGCCGCTCGTCGAGGACACGGGCGCCGACGCGGTCGAGCTGAACTTCGGCTGTCCGCACGGGATGAGCGAGCGCGGGATGGGCGCGGCGGTCGGACAGGTCCCCGAATATGTGGAGATGGTCACGCGCTGGGTGAAGGAAGGCACGAAGCTGCCGTGCCTCGTGAAGCTCACGCCGAACATCAGCGACATCCGGATGGGCTCGCGTGCCGCGTACAAGGGCGGCGCGGACGGCGTGTCGCTGATCAACACGATCAACTCGATCGTCGCGGTCGATCTCGACCACATGGCGCCGATGCCGACGGTCGACGGCAAGGGCACGCACGGCGGCTATTGCGGCCCGGCGGTCAAGCCGATCGCGTTGAACATGGTCGCGGAGATCGCGCGCGACCCGGAAACGCCGAACCTGCCGATCTCGGGCATCGGCGGCATCTCGTCATGGCGCGACGCGGCGGAGTTCATGGTGCTCGGCGCCGGCAGCGTGCAGGTGTGCACCGCCGCGATGCATTACGGATTCCGGATCGTGTCGGACCTGGCCGACGGATTGTCGAACTGGATGGACGAGAAGGGCTACGCGACGCTCGACGACATTCGCGGCCGCGCGGTGCCGAACGTGACCGACTGGAAATACCTGAACCTGAAGTACGACATCAAGGCGCGCATCGACCAGGACCGCTGCATCCAGTGCGGGCTGTGCCATATCGCGTGCGAGGACACGTCGCACCAGGCGATCACCGCGACGAAGGACGGCGTGCGCCACTTCGAAGTGGTCGATTCGGAATGCGTCGGGTGCAATCTTTGCATGCATGTGTGTCCGGTCGAGCAATGCATCACGATGGAGCGTGTCGATTCGGGTGACTACGCGAACTGGACCACGCATCCGAACAATCCGGCAAGCGCGGAGGCGGGGGCGAGTGCAGGCGCGGCGGCACCCGAGAAGCACGCGAAGAAGGCTGCTTGACGGCGTCCGGCGAGGCAGGTCATCCTGCATCGTCGCCTTTCGTTCCACCCGGGCCGGCATCGGTTGATGCCGGCGCTGACGTTTTAGTGGAGTGCGTTCGATGAATCACGCAGCGAATCCCGCCGATCCCGACAGCGCCGCGGCGCAGGGCGGCAGCCTGTACAACGACGACCTCGCGCCGACGACGCCGGCGCAGCGCACGTGGAAGTGGTATCACTTCGCGGCGCTGTGGGTCGGGATGGTGATGAACATCGCGTCGTACATGCTGGCGGCCGGGTTGATCCAGGAGGGCATGTCGCCGTGGCAGGCGGTGATGACCGTGCTGCTCGGCAACCTGATCGTGCTCGTGCCGATGTTGCTGATCGGCCATGCGGGCGCGAAGCACGGGATTCCGTACGCGGTGCTCGTGCGCGCGTCGTTCGGCACGCAGGGCGCGAAGCTGCCGGCGCTGTTGCGGGCGATCGTCGCGTGCGGCTGGTACGGGATCCAGACCTGGCTCGGCGGCAGCGCGATCTATACGCTGCTGAACATCCTGACCGGCAACGCGCTGCACGGCGCGGCGCTGCCCGTCATCGGCATCGGGTTCGGGCAACTCGCGTGCTTCCTCGTGTTCTGGGCGCTGCAGCTCTACTTCATCTGGCACGGCACCGATTCGATCCGCTGGCTCGAGAGCTGGTCCGCGCCGATCAAGGTCGTGATGTGCGTGGCGCTCGTGTGGTGGGCGACGTCGAAGGCGGGCGGCTTCGGCACGATGCTGTCGGCGCCGTCGCAGTTCGCCGCGGGCGGCAAGAAGGCCGGGCTGTTCTGGGCGACCTTCTGGCCGGGGCTGACCGCGATGGTCGGCTTCTGGGCGACGCTCGCGCTGAACATCCCCGACTTCACGCGCTTCGCGCATTCGCAGCGCGACCAGATGATCGGGCAGTCGATCGGGCTGCCGTTGCCGATGGCGCTGCTGTCGGTGGTGTCGGTCGTCGTGACGTCGGCGACCGTCGTGATCTACGGCAACGCGATCTGGGATCCGATCGACCTGACGAGCCGGATGACGGGCATCGGCGTGGGCATCGCGCTCGTGATCCTCACGCTCGACACGATGTGCTGCAACCTCGCCGCGAATCTCGTCGGCCCGGCCTACGACTTCTCGAGCCTGTGGCCGAAGGCGATCTCGTATCGCACCGGCGGGATGATCACCGCGACGATCGCGATCGTGATGATGCCGTGGAAGATCCTCGCGACGACGGACGGCTACATCTTCACCTGGCTCGTCGGCTATTCGGCGCTGCTCGGGCCCGTGGCGGGGATCCTGATGGTCGACTACTTCCTGATTCGCGGCACGCGGCTCGACACGCGCGCGCTGTTCGACGAGCGCGGCGGCTTCAGCTACGCGCGCGGCTGGAACCCGGCCGCGCTGGCCGCGCTCGCGGTCGGCGTGCTGCCGAACCTGCCCGGCTTCCTGCATACGGCCTTTCCGGCGTCGTTTCCGAACGTGCCGGCATTCTTCAACACGCTTTATACGTACGCGTGGTTCGTCGGCCTCGTGCTGGCGTCATGCGTGTACGGCACCTGGATGAAGTGGCGTGCCGGACAGCACGCGCAGATCGCGCGCGCCTGATGCGGCACCCGACAGTCAACGAGGAGGCAACCCCATGGCAATCCTGATTCGTGGCGGCACCGTGGTCGATGCGGACCGCTCCTATCGCGCGGACGTACTCTGCGCAGCCCCGGAGGACGGCGGCACGATCCTGCAGATCGCCGAGCAGATCGACGCGCCGGCCGGCGCGACCGTCGTCGATGCGCACGGCCAGTACGTGATGCCGGGCGGCATCGATCCGCATACGCACATGGAGTTGCCGTTCATGGGCACGACCGCGAGCGACGATTTCTACTCGGGCACGGCCGCCGGGCTCGCGGGCGGCACGACGAGCATCATCGACTTCGTGATTCCGAGCCCGAAGCAGCCGCTGATGGACGCATTCCACGCGTGGCGCGGCTGGGCCGAGAAGGCCGCGGCCGACTACGGCTTCCACGTGGCCGTGACGTGGTGGGACGAGAGCGTGCACCGCGACATGGGCACGCTCGTGCGCGAACACGGCGTGTCGAGCTTCAAGCACTTCATGGCGTACAAGAACGCGATCATGGCCGACGACGAGGTGCTCGTGAACAGCTTCTCGCGTGCGCTCGAACTCGGCGCGTTGCCGACCGTGCACGCGGAGAACGGCGAGCTCGTGTTCCAGTTGCAGAAGGCGCTGCTCGCACGCGGGATGACGGGGCCGGAGGCGCATCCGCTGTCGCGGCCGCCGGAGGTCGAGGGCGAGGCCGCGAACCGCGCGATCCGCATCGCGCAGGTGCTCGGCGTGCCGGTGTATATCGTGCATGTGTCCGCGAAGGACGCGGTCGATGCGATCACCAAAGCGCGCAGCGAAGGGCTGCGCGTGTTCGGCGAGGTGCTGCCGGGTCACCTGGTGATCGACGAGGCCGTCTATCGCGATCCGGACTGGACGCGTGCGGCCGCGCACGTGATGAGCCCGCCGTTCCGCTCGGCCGAGCACCGCGAGGCGCTGTGGCGCGGGCTGCAGGCGGGGCAGCTGCATACGACGGCAACCGACCACTGCGTGTTCTGCGCATCGCAGAAGGCGATGGGTCGCGAGGATTTCACGAAGATCCCGAACGGCTGCGGCGGTGTCGAGGATCGAATGTCGGTGCTGTGGCATCACGGCGTGAACCATGGCCGCATCACGCCGAACGAGTTCGTGCGGATCACGTCGACGAACGCCGCGCAGATCTTCAACCTGTATCCGCGCAAGGGCGCCGTGCAGGTGGGCGCCGATGCCGATCTCGTCGTGTGGGACCCGGCCGCGACCAAGACGATCTCGGTGAAGACCCATCATCAGCAGGTCGACTTCAACGTGTTCGAGGGGATGACGGTGCAGGGCGTCGCAACCCACACGCTCACGCGCGGCGCACTCGCGTGGGCCGACGGCGATCTGCGCGCCGTGCGCGGCGCGGGCCGCTATCTGAAGCGCCCGCCGGCGGCCAGTTACTACGAGGCCGCGCGGATCGCGAACCGGTTGCGCGAACCGCATCCGGTCGAGCGCTCTGGTTGAACGGTCTGTATCGCGCGGGGCGTGCCGGTTGGAACGGCACGCCCCGCGCATGTTTGAATGTGCTTTCCCAGTCATGCCGGCACCGCGCCGGCTTCCTCTCCGCATCCCGTCGATTCTCTCAGTATTTGGGACGAATTGGGCGCGGTCTCGTCTTTCCGATCTCCAGGTACGTAGAACAACTGAGCAAGTAGAAGCAACACGCGACGTGGCGCAAATGCGACCATTTTGTTTGCGTTGTCGACGTGCATGCCCGCGAGTAATATCCACCGACGGCGTTGCGCAGGCGTGCCGGGCCGCCCGCCGAACAGTCCAATAACATTGAGAGCAAGGAGTACGAGGTGGATATTCTGCGCAGTCTCCTGGGTATGCTGTTCCTGCTGCTGGTTGCCTATCTGCTGTCGAACAACCGGCGCGCGGTGAGCGGCCGGACCCTGATCGCCGCGCTGTGCACGCAGCTGGCGATCGGTGCGCTGGTGCTGTTCGTGCCGGTGGGCCGTGCGGTGCTGGCGGGCGCCGCGAACGGCGTCAATCGCGTGCTCGACATGGGCAATCACGGCATCGCATTCGTATTCGGCGGGCTCGTCGACAGCCGGATGTTCCAGTTGTTCGGCGACGGCGGGTTCGTGTTCGGCCTGCGCGTGCTGCCGATGATCATCTTCGTGACCGCACTGATCGCGGTGCTGTACTACATCGGCGTGATGAAGTGGATCGTCGCGATCCTCGGCGCGGCGCTCGCGAAAGTGCTCGGCGTGAGCCGCATCGAGGCGTGCTCGGCGGTGGCGACGATCTTTCTCGGGCAAAGCGAAATGCCCGCGCTCGTGAAGCCGTTCGTGCGGAACATGACGAGCGCCGAGATCTTCACGGTGATGGCGAGCGGCATGGCGTCGGTCGCGGGCTCGGTGCTGGTCGGCTACGCGGGCCTCGGCGTGCGGATGGAATACCTGCTCGCCGCGTCGTTCATGGCGGTGCCGGGCGGGCTGCTGTTCGGCAAGCTGCTGTATCCGACGGTCGAGCCGAGCCGCGTCGTGGTCGACGGGCTCGACTTCGACGACAAGCGCGCCGCCAACGTGATCGAGGCGGCGGCGTCCGGCGCGTCGGTCGGGCTGCGAATCGCGATCAACGTCGGCGCGATGCTGATCGCGTTCGTGGGGCTCATCGCGCTGATGAACCTGATCGTCGGCGGCGTGGCCGCGTTCGCGGGCTTTCCGCAAATCACGCTGGTCGGTATCATCGGCCACCTGTTCGCGCCGCTCGCGTGGATCATCGGCGTGCCGTGGCACGACGCGGCGCTGGCCGGCAACTTCATCGGCGAGAAACTGATCTTCAACGAGTTCGTCGCGTATGGCGACCTGTCGCCGTACCTGAAGGGCGGCGAGCACGTCGCGGCCGCCGGCCTGCAGGTGCTCGACCCAAAGACGCTCGCGATCGTGTCGTTCGCGCTGTGCGGTTTCGCGAACTTCTCGTCGATCGCGATTCTCGCGGGCGGCTTCAGCGCGGTCGCGCCCGAGCGCCGCTCGGAAGTCGCGCGGCACGGCCTGCGCGCATTGACGGCCGCGACGCTGTCGAACCTGATGAGCGCCGCGATCGCCGGCCTGTTCTTTTCCCTGCATTGAGCCCGCAGCGGCCATCGACCGATCGAGGAGAGGCAACGATGTTTTTACCGCAGGAATTCATTCGCCGGAAGCGCGACGGGCAGCCGCTCGATCGCGACGGGATCGCCGCGTTCGTGCGCGGCGTGACCGACGGCAGCGTGACCGAGGGCCAGGTGGCCGCGTTCGCGATGGCCGTGTATTTCAACGACCTGAGCACCGACGAGCGCGTCGCGCTGACGCTCGCGCAGCGCGACTCGGGCGACGTGCTCGACTGGCGCGCGCTGGATCTCGACGGGCCGGTGATCGACAAGCATTCGACCGGCGGCGTCGGCGATGTCGTGTCGCTGATGCTCGGGCCGATGGTGGCCGCGTGCGGCGGCTACGTGCCGATGATCTCGGGGCGCGGGCTCGGCCACACCGGCGGCACGCTCGACAAGCTCAGCGCGATTCCTGGCTACAACGTGGCGCCCGACACGGACGCGTTTCGCCGCACGGTGCGCGACGTCGGCGTCGCGATCATCGGGCAGACCGCGCGGCTGGCGCCGGCCGACATGCGCATCTATGCGATTCGCGACGTGACGGCGACCGTCGAGTCGGTCGCGATGATCACCGCGTCGATCCTGTCGAAGAAGCTCGCGGCCGGGCTCGACGGGCTCGTGATGGACGTCAAGGTCGGCTCCGGCGCCTTCATGCCGACCGCCGAGAAGTCGGCGGAGCTGGCGCGCAGCATCGTCGACGTCGGCAACGGCGCCGGCATGAAGACGACCGCGATCCTCACCGACATGAACCAGTCGCTCGCGCCGTGCGCGGGCAATGCGCTCGAAGTGGTGTGCGCGATCGACTACCTGACGGGCAAGTCGCGTCCGGCGCGCCTGCATGAGGTCACGATGGCGCTTTCCGCTGAGTTGCTCGTCACCGGCGGGCTGGCACGCGACGTCGCAGAAGCGCGCGCGAAGTTGCAGCATGCGCTCGATACGGGTGCGGCAGCCGAACGCTTCGCGAGGATGGTCACGGCGCTCGGCGGCCCCGCGGATCTGATCGACGCACCTGCGCGTCATCTGGCGCGGGCGCAGGTGATCGTGCCGGTACCGTCGCGCACGAGCGGCGTGGTGCAGCGGGTCGATTGCCGCGCGCTCGGGCTGGCGGTCGTCGCGCTCGGCGGCGGCCGCACGCGCGCGGCGGATGCGATCGACTATAGCGTCGGCCTGACGACGCTCGCGGAGATCGGGCAGCGTGTCGAGGCCGGTGAGCCGCTCGGTCACGTGCATGCCCGCGACGCCGCAGCAGCCGCGCACGCGGTGGACGCGATCCAGCGCAGCTACGTGCTGGGCGAAACCGGTGATGCGCCGCCAACCATTTATCAGCAGATCGGCTGATCGATCGCCGGTACGGGCACAGGCGATCACTTCACTTCACGTCACGGGTGTATCGCGACGGTCGGGGCTTGGTCGCGCCGATACCTCCCCGCACACAATCGAGGGTATGACGAGATGGAACGAAACGAACTGATCGACGCGGCGAAGGCGGCGCGCGAACGCGCGTATGCGCCGTATTCGCGCTTCAAGGTCGGCGCGGCGCTGCAGGCGCGCGACGGGACGGTTTTTCACGGCTGCAATGTCGAGAACGCGTCCTACGGACTCTGCAATTGTGCGGAACGCACGGCGATGTTTTCGGCCATCGCCGCCGGTTATCGTCCGGGGGATTTCACGCGGCTCGCGGTGGTGGGCGACACGGACGGCCCGATCGCGCCGTGTGGCGCGTGCCGCCAGGTGATCATCGAGATCGGCACGCCCGACATCGAAGTGATTCTGGCCAACCTGAAAGGGGCCGTCGAGGTCACGACTGCCGATGCATTGCTGCCGGGCGCGTTCCGGTTGTAACGGCGCGCGCTTCTCGAGTCACGCGCCGCCCGCATCACGCGCCGTCGCGCGCGTCGCGGATCGGGATCACCGTGCGCGCGCCGCATTGGCGCAGCAGGTCACGCAGCTCGTTGATGACCGGAAACACCTCGTGGTTCCAGTCGGCGCCTTGGGCGTCGTGCGCTTCCTGCTCGCGCTCGACGATCCAGCGATCCTCGCGGAAGATGCGCTCGGTGAACCAGACGAGCAGCGGCCACGCGAGATCGAGCGCGAACGGGATGCCGGGCTTGTGGATCGACAGCAGTCCGAACGTGCGGTTGGTACGCTGCTCGGCGTCGAGCGGCACGTAGACGATCCACAGGTCCATCACGAGCGTGCCTTCGCTCGAGCGGATCTGCAGTGTCTGGTACGGGTATCCGGTGCGCACCGTCATCACGCTCTTGTCGGACTGGTCGGCCGGCTTCTTGCTGGCGCCGAACACGAGCGCTTCGCCCACCGGCTGCTTGCCTTCCATCCGCGCGAACGTGTAGTCGACCTCGACCCAGTCGTCGCCGCGGCGCCGGCCCACCGAGCGCGCGCGCATCTGCCCCATCTGCTTGCGATGCAGGAACTGATGGTTCATGTCCATCAGGTTCTCGTGCATGAACGAGTAGTGGCACTTGACCTCGCGGCCGAAGCGGCGCGTCTTGTATGCACGATTGTCCGCCGATTCGAGCGCGGGGAACGGCCGGGTGTCGGCGAGCGTCGCATCGCCCGGGAACACGAAGATCAGCCCGTGCGCTTCGCGGCACGGATACGCGCGCACGCCGTTGGGCAGGCGCTCGCGGCCGAGGTACGGCACGTCGACGCAGCGGCCGCTGTCGCACGCGTAGGTCCAGCCGTGATAGCAGCAGCGCAGCGTCTCGCCGCTCACGACGCCCGCGTGCAGCGGCACCTGGCGGTGCGCGCAACGATCCTCGAGCGCATACACGGCGCCGGATTCGGTGCGCACGAGCACGATCGGATCGCCGGCGAAGCGCACGCCGAGCGTCTTGCCGCGTTTCAGCTCGCGCGACCACGCGAGCGGGTACCAGTGATCGGGGTGAATCGGCACGCGGCGCAGGTCGCGCACGGCCGCGCCGGAAGAGGGTTCTACAAGGGTGCCGCTGTCAGGAATGGGCACTGCGCGCATGCGTGACGTCTCCTGGCTGAACTGGGATTCCGGGCGCCGCATGATGCGGCGGGGATCTGGAGAAGTCTACGCGAAGTTGCGTGCCGCGGCGGACGCGATGCGGGTTTGCCCCGGCACGGCGGCCGCGGTTTCGTTGATGCAGCCCAAACCGGGTCGAAGGCGGCGCGCTTTTGGGTGGCCGCACAGGCCCGGACGGTGCGGCAGGCACCACGCCGTCACCCCGTCACCCCGTCACGCGGCCGCTTGCCGGTCACGAGCGCGCATCGCGCCACAGTACCGCGTCGGTGCGGTACAGCGCCGGGAAGTGCTGCTTCAGCCCGGTGATCTTCGGCATGTCGTTGTACGCGATGTACGGCGCGTCGGGGTGCAGTTCGAGGTAGTTCTGGTGATAGGCCTCGGCCGGGTAGAACCCCTTGTAGTCCTCGACGCGCGTGACGACGGGCGCCGGAAACACGTGCGCGGTGCCAAGCTGCGCGATGTAGGCGGTCGCGACCGCGCGTTGCTGCGCGGTGGTCGGGAAGATCGCCGACCGGTACTGCGACCCTTCGTCGGGGCCCTGCCGGTTGAGCTCGGTCGGATCGTGCGCGACCGAGAAGAACACCTGCAGCAGCCGGCCGTACGTGACCTGCGTCGGGTCGTAGACGATGCGAACCGATTCCGCGTGCCCGGTCAGCCCCGAGCCGACGAGCGCGTAGTGCGCGGTTTCGGACGCGCCGCCCGCATAGCCGGCCGTGACCTGCTTCACGCCCTTCACGTGCTCGAACACGCCCTGTACGCCCCAGAAGCAGCCGCCGGCGAGCACGGCCGTCTCGTCGTGCGATGCGCCGGGTGTTTCGTCGAGCGTCGGGGCGGGCACGGTGCGCATCGGCTCGGCGGAATTGACGATGCGCTGGTAGCCGAACACGGCGGCGGCCGCGACGGCGATGGCGCCGATGCGGCGCAGCATCGCCGTGCGCCGTTGCGGCGCGGGACCGCGGGGAGAGGTGGTGTTCACGGTGTGCTCCTTCGAAAGGCGGTAGGGGAAGCGGGTGGCCCGGACGCGGCGCCGGTGCGCCGCGTCCTGCCGGGATCAGCCGAACGTGAACGCGTACGCATTCACGCCGGGATCGAGAAACTCGATCGAGAACGTACGGTCGGCGATCGCGCCGGGCTGCCGGACCAGCTGGTACAGGCGCTGCCCGGTCACGGTGCCGTAGCCTTGCGCATCGACGTCGCTGCCGTGCGCGGCACCGGGCGCCGCGCCGTCGAGCGTCACGCGAAAGCGCACCGGCTTGCCGTCCTCGCCGGGGCCGAGCACCAGGTGCAGGTCGCGTGCATGGAAGCGGTAGACGATGCGGCCGGCCGGCGCCGCGAGCGTCGCGCGTTCGGCGCCGACCTGCCACGTGCCGGCGAGGCCCCAGTCGTTCAGATCGGGCCGGGCCGGCTCGGCGTAGTGGTATGCCGCGTCGCGGACCACACCGCCCGGCGACATGAAGTCCTCGGCGCGTGCGTAGCCGACGTAGGTCTCGGGCGAGCGGACGTCCGCGCTGTCGGCCGCGGCGAGCGCCCCCTTCGCGGGCGCACCGGCGAGCCCGATCGGCACGTTCAGCGCTTCCGGATGGCCGGCCTCGGCGAGCAGCGACTGGATCGCGCGCTCCGATTCCGCGTATTCGCCTTCGCCGAAGTGGTGGCGGCGCACGCGCCCCTGCGCGTCGACGAAGTAGTGCGCGGGCCAGTATTCGTTGTTGAACGCGCGCCAGATCGTGAAGCGGTTGTCGATCGCGACCGGGAAGTCGATGCCGAGGTCGTGCACGGCCTTCTTCACGTTGCCGATGTCGCGCTCGAACGCGAACTCCGGCGCGTGCACGCCGATCACGACGAGCCCGTACGGCGCGTACTTGCGTGCCCAGGCGGTCGTGTACGGCAGCGTGCGCAGGCAGTTGATGCACGAATACGTCCAGAAATCGACCAGCACGACCTTGCCGCGCAGGCTGGCCGCCGTCAGCGGCGGCGAGTTCAGCCACTGCACCGCGCCGTTGAGCGACGGCAGCGTGCCTTCGACGGGCAGTGCGGCAGCCGCATGCGTCGTATCCACCGCGCGCATCATCGCGCCGCCGGCGATCGCCCCGCCGTTGGCCTGGGTGCGATCGGCCGCCGCGGCCATCATCGCGCCGCCGTTCGCGTTGTCGGCGGCGTTGCCGGTCGCGGCCATCGCCGCCGGTGCGCCCGGTGTGCCATTCGAACGCCCGCCGAGCCGGTCGACGAGCTTCGTCTCGAGGCCGCCCGTCGTGACGGTCGACAACTGCGCGAGCGCACCCGTATCGAGGCCGAGCGCGATCGCGCCGACGCCGGCCAGCAGCGCCACGCCGATCCCGCGCTTGATCCATTCGCCGGCGCCGAGCGAGCGTTTCATCGCGGCGAACACCTTGCCGCCGATCACGAGCGCGACGCCGAGCGACGTCGCCGCGCCGGCCGCATACGCGACCAGCAGCAGCGTCGTGCCGACGCTGGCGCCGCGCAGCGCGG
>NZ_JAAGPC010000084.1:0-39110 GCF_017104595.1 Burkholderia sp. Tr-20390
AGGCCGATATCGTGACGACACTAGTACGGGATGTACGGCTGCGTCAGCCCCGACTAGGGACGCGGAAACTGCATCATCTGCTCGGGCCAGCGTTGGTCGAGCGCGGCATCAAGTTGGGGCGAGATCGACTGTTCGATGTACTGCGCGCCGCGCGCCTGCTCGTCGTGCCTCGCCGGGCGTACCACAAGACAACGCAAAGCCATCATCGCTTCCGGCGCCATCCGAATTTGCTGAAACCGGGACCAGATCAGATCGTGCCGACTGGCCCTGAGCAGGTATGGGTGGCCGACATCACGTACCTGCCGACGGCTGGCCCGTTTGTATATTTGAGTCTCGTCACGGATGCATTCTCGCGCAAGATCGTTGGCCATCACGTTCACGATAGCCTGCAAACTGAGCAGGTCAGTCAGGCGCTCAAGAAGGCGTTGCGCAGGCGTCGGAGCGGGCAGCCGTTGATCCACCACTCCGATCGCGGGGTGCAATACTGCTCGACCTACTATCAGGACATCCATCGACGTCACGGCTTGCGCTGTTCGATGACTGACGGGTACGACTGCTATCAGAACGCGCTGGCCGAGCGGGTCAACGGCATCCTGAAGGATGAGTTCCTGTTGCAACGTCCTGTTGACCTTGAGCAGGCTGCCAAGATGGTCGAACAGTCGGTGCACATCTACAACCATGAGCGACCGCATACGGCTCTGAAATACAAAACGCCCGATGCGGTGCATCGGGCGTTCTAGTGCCTGGATACTGTCAACCTATTCCAGGACTTGACAACGCGCACTGCGCGCACCTGCCTGCGTTCAGGCAGGAAACACGCCCGTGGACAGGTAGCGGTCGCCGCGATCGCAGATGATGAACACGATCGTCGCATTCTCGACCTGACGCGCGATGCGCATCGCGACTTCACATGCGCCGCCCGACGAAATGCCTGCGAAGATGCCCTCGACCGACGCAAGCCGGCGCGCCATCGTTTCCGCCGCGGCCTGGCTCACGCTCTCGACGCGGTCGACCCGGCTGCGATCGAAGATGGTCGGCATGTATGCTTCCGGCCACTTGCGGATGCCCGGAATGCGCGAACCGTCTTCCGGCTGCGCACCGACGATCTCGATCGCCGGATTCTGTTCCTTCAGATAGTGCGACGTGCCCATGATCGTGCCCGTCGTGCCCATGGCCGACACGAAGTGCGTGATGCGCCCTTCGGTATCGCGCCAGATTTCCGGGCCCGTCGCTTCGTAGTGCGCAATCGGATTGTCGGGGTTCGCGAACTGGTCGAGGATCACGCCCTTGCCTTCGCGCTGCATCTGGTCCGCGAGATCGCGTGCCAGCTCCATCCCGCCCTTCACCGGCGTCAGGATGATTTCGGCGCCGTAGGCAGCCATGCTCTGGCGGCGCTCGACCGAGAGGTCCTCTGGCATGATCAGCACCATCTTGTAGCCGCGGATCGCCGCTGCCATCGCAAGTGCGATACCCGTATTGCCGCTCGTCGCCTCGATCAGCGTATCGCCCGGCTTGATGCGCCCGCGCGCCTCGGCCTTGCTGATCATCGACAGTGCCGGACGATCCTTCACGGAACCCGCCGGATTGTTGCCTTCGAGCTTCGCGAGCACCACGTTGTTGCGCGCGCGAATTTCATCGTCCGGCAAGCGGACCAGTTGGACGAGCGGCGTATTGCCGATCGTGTCTTCGATAGTTTTGTAAGCCATGGAGATACCGTGAGTACGAGGCCGATCAATCGATCGATTGTAAACCAGCACCGCTGCTCACGCCGGCAACCCCATTGCGACGATGGAATACGCGTGCCGTGCAACACGCCTCCTACACCGCGCCCACGCAAAAAACCCGCGGCATGCCGCGGGAAGCCGTCGCAATGACGGCGACTGAAGGAGCTCGTTGTCGGTCGCGCGCGTCGCGTTACTTCTGTGCCGTGCGGGCAGGTGTTGCCGCGGGCTTGCCGGGCGGCTTGCCCGGTGCGGGCGGCGTGGCACCCGTGCCGGCCGCGCCGACCGTCAGGCCTTCCCGCTGAAGCCGCTCGACGGTATGGCCGCCCATGCCTTTCACGCGCGACGCGAGATCTTCCGCATTCTTGAACGGACCGCGTGCGCCGCGTTCGTCGAGAATCGCCTTCGCCCGTGCCGGGCCGATGCCCTTGATGCCGACGAGCGCATCCTCGTTCGCGGTGTTGACGTCAACGGCCGCCCAGGCCGACGCGATCGTGCCGAGCATTGCCGCTGCGGCCAACCATTTCCTGATCATGTGCTGGATCTCCGATGAAAAACGGCCGGCGGCTGCCGACCGTGAGACCCAGTCTATCGATGCAACGCTTCCGCTTAAACCTGGCCAGATAGCCAACGCACATAGCGGTCGACGCCTTCCTGCACGGTCAGGAACGGTGCGTCGTAACCGGCCGCGCGCAGCTTCGTCTGATCGGCCTGCGTGAAGCACTGGTACTTGCCGCGCAGTGCATCGGGGAACGGCACGTATTCGATCAGCCCTTGCTCGACCTGCTGCGCGAGCGTCAGCGGCGGCTGGTTGTCGAGTGCACGCAGCGTATTCACGACCGTCGACGCGATATCGTTGAACGGCTGCGCACGGCCCGTGCCGAGGTTGAAGATGCCCGACTTCTCCGGATGATCGAAGAAGAACAGGTTCACCCTCGTCACGTCCTCGACCGACACGAAGTCGCGCGTCTGCTCGCCCGGTGCATAGCCGTTGTACTCGCCGAACAGCTTCACCTTGCCTTCCGCACGGAACTGGTTGAAGTTGTGGAACGCGACCGACGCCATGCGCCCCTTGTGCGTCTCGCGCGGGCCGTACACGTTGAAATAGCGGAAGCCGGCGATCTGGCTCTTCGCGGTCGGCAGCACGCGACGGATCACCTGGTCGAACAGGAACTTCGAATAGCCGTAGATGTTCAGCGGCGCCTCGACCTCGCGCTCCTCGACGAAGCGCGTCGATCCGCCGTAGGTCGCGGCCGACGATGCGTACAGGAACTGCGTGCCCTGCGCGAGGCAGGCGTCGAGCACCGCGCGGCTGTAGCGGAAGTTGTTGTCCATCATGTAGCGACCGTCGGTTTCCATCGTGTCCGAACAGGCGCCTTCATGGAAAATCGCGCGTACCCTGCCGAAATCGCCGCGTGCGAAACGTTCGACGAATTCCGTCTTGTCCAGATAGTCGTCGATCTCGCAATCGACGAGATTCCGGAACTTGTCCGCGCGCGTCAGGTTGTCGACTGCGATGATGCGCGTTTCGCCGCGCTCGTTGAGCGCCTTGACAATGTTCGCGCCGATAAAACCGGCTGCGCCGGTGACGATGAGGGTCATGATCGTCCTGCCTGAAAAGTGCGAGCCATGCGTGCGGCGCGCTCGTCGCGCCACCGCATGCGCTCAGTGAAACAGTTCGTCGTAATCCACCGTGGCCGTGCCGAGCTTGCCGACCACGATGCCTGCCGCGCGATTCGCGAGCACGACGGCGTCGACGAGCGGCACGCCCGCGCCGAGCATCGTCGCGACCGTTGCAATCACGGTATCGCCCGCGCCCGACACGTCGAACACCTCGCGCGCGAGCGCCGGTGCGTGCAGTTCGCCGGTGGCGGAAAACAGCGTCATCCCTTCTTCCGAACGCGTGAGCAGCAGCGCGTCAATGTCGAGTTCCGCGCGCAGCTTCGCGACGCGCGCGCGCAGATCGTCTTCCGACTTCCACTGCCCGACCACTTCGCGCAGTTCAGCGCGATTCGGCGTGATCAGCGACGCGCCGCGATAGCGTGCCCAGTCGTCGCCCTTCGGGTCGACGAGGACGGACTTGCCGGCCGCACGCGCCTTCTCGATCATCGTCGTGACGTGCGTCAGGCCGCCTTTCGCGTAATCCGACATCAGCACGACGTCGTGCTGCGGCAGCAGCGCATCGAAGCGCGCGAGCCCCGCGAGCAGCACCTCGTGCGTCGGCATCGCCTCGAAGTCGACGCGCAGCAGTTGCTGCTGGCGCGCGAGCACGCGCAGCTTGATCGTGGTCGGCAGCGCCGGGTCGCGCTCGAGATGCGGCGTCACGCCGCTGCTGCCGAGCAGCTCGACGATCCGCTCGCCGGGTTCGTCGCAACCGACGACGCACAGCAACCCGGCCTGGCCACCGAGCGTCACGGCGTTGCGCGCGACGTTGGCCGCACCGCCGAGGCGCTCTTCCTGACGCTGCACGTGCACGACCGGCACCGGCGCTTCAGGCGAAATGCGATCGACGTTGCCGAACCAGTAGCGGTCGAGCATCACGTCGCCGACGACAAGCACGCGCGAGCGCGCAAGCTGCTCGCGCGGCACCGGAACGACTTCGCGGAGAGTATTCATCGTGTGGTCAGCCACGGGTGAACGACTGGGGATCGACATACGGCCGGCCGATCGCGTAGTAGTCGATGCCCAGTTCGGCCATCGCATCCGGCTCATAGAGATTGCGACCGTCGAAGATCACCGGCGCCTTCAGTTCGGCCTTCAGGCGCGTGAAGTCGGGGCTCCGGAACTCCTTCCACTCGGTCACGATCACGAGCGCGTCCGCGCCCGTCACGGCGATGTCCTGCGTCTCGACGAGATGCAGCCGGGCCAGCGCATCCGGATCGGTGCCGAAATCGAGCGCAAACACGCGCCGCGCTTCTTCGACCGCGACCGGATCGTACGCACGCACGGTCGCGCCGCGTTCGAGCAGCGCGGCGATCAGGCGGCGGCTCGGTGCCTCGCGCATGTCGTCGGTGTTCGGCTTGAACGCCAGGCCCCAGACCGCGAACTCGCGGCCGGTCAGGTCGGCGCCGAAGCGCTGCTCGATCTTGCTGATCAGCACGTCTTTCTGCGCATAGTTGGCCGCCTCGACGGCCTCCAGGATGCGCAGCGGCTGGCCGTTCTCACCGGCCGTGCGAATCAGCGCCTGGACGTCCTTCGGAAAGCACGAGCCGCCATAGCCGACGCCGGCGTACAGGAAGTGATAGCCGATGCGCGGATCGGAGCCGATCCCGCGGCGCACGGCCTCGATGTCGGCGCCGACCTTGTCGGCCAGATTCGACATCTCGTTCATGAACGAGATGCGCGTGGCGAGCATCGCGTTCGCCGCATATTTCGCGAATTCGGCCGAACGCACGTCCATGTAGATCGTGCGCTCGTGGTTGCGATTGAACGGCGCGTAAAGCTTCTTCATCTTCTCGCGCGCGATCGTGCCCGTCTCGTCGTCGTCGACGCCGATGATGATTCGGTCCGGACGCATGAAGTCTTCGACCGCGGCGCCTTCCTTCAGGAACTCCGGGTTCGACACGACTGAGAAGCGATGCGCGACGCTGCCTGCCAGACCGCGGGCGGCAAGCGCCTCGTCGACCACGCCGCGCACGCGCTGCGCGGTGCCGACCGGCACTGTCGACTTGTCGACGATCACCTTGAAGCCCGTCATGTGGCGGCCGATGTTGCGTGCGGCTTCGAGCACGTACTGCAGGTCGGCCGAGCCGTCCTCGTCGGGCGGCGTGCCGACGGCGATGAACTGGATCTCGCCGTGCGCGACGCTCGCCTCGATATCGGTCGAGAAGCGCAGGCGCCCCGCCGCGCGGTTGCGCGCGATGATGTCCAGCAGCCCCGGTTCGTGAATCGGCATCCCGCCGTTGTTCAGGATGTCGATCTTGCGCTGATCGACGTCGAGACAGAAGACGTCGTGACCGATCTCCGCGAGACAGGCGCCCGTGACGAGACCGACATAGCCGGTGCCGATGATGGTGATTTTCATAGATGTTCCGGTACTTCCCGGTAATTGACTAACTTGGCCGCCGGGACGAGCCCGGCGACAACCGCAGCGCGTTGGCTCCGCGTGCCGGGATCAGCCCGGCATAGCAGGTTCGACGCGGCGCGGTGCATAGGTTTCCCAGCCGCTGCATCCGGGGCACTGCCAATAGAAGAGCCGCGCCCGGAAACCGCAATTCTGGCACGTATACCGTGGCAGATTCTTCGTGCGCTGCTTGATCAGCGCACGCATCATTTCAAGTTCCTTACGACGCGGTTCGTCGGCCGCGGCGATTTGCGCATCGAGCAGATGCAGCATCCCCGACAGGTTCGGTGACTTCTCCATCTGCGTGCGCGCGAGCGTGTGCGCCGCATCCTGGCCGCGCAACCCCGCGATGTACTGGTACGCGATGTCGAGCAGGTCGTTCGACGGATAGCGGTCGATATACCCCATCAGCAACTCGGCGCCTTCGGCATGCTTGCCGAGCGCGACGTACGCCTTCATCAGCTTGTCGGCGACGAGCGGCAGATACGCCGGATTCTGCGCCTCGACGCGCTTCCAGTGCTCGATCGCGGCCGCGTGGTTGCCCTCGGCTTCCGCCGCGTCGCCAGACAGCACCGTCGCGCGCACGTTCTGCGGGTTCACGCTCAGCGCCAGGCGCAGCTGTTCGGCGGCCGCTGCCGCGTTCTTGCGCTGCAGCGCGTCCTGCGCGAGTTCGCAGTGGAACTGCGCGATTTCGACGCCAAGCGGCTTGTCGCTCATCGACTCGATGCGCTTTGCCGTATCGATCGACTTGTTCCAGTCCTTCTCGATCTCGTAGATCGTCAGCAGCGCCCGCTGCGCGCCGAGCGCGTAATCGCCGTCGGCGAGCTTGTGAAACGCCTCTTCGGCACGATCGAGCAGCCCGGCCTTCAGGAAATCCTGGCCGAGCTCGTACAGCGCGTGGTCGCGCTCGTTGACCGGCAGGTCCGTGCGGCTCAGCAGGTTCTGGTGCACGCGGATCGCGCGATCGGTCTCGCCGCGGCGGCGAAACAGGTTGCCGAGCGCGAAGTGCAGCTCGACCGTCTCGGGATCGAGCTTGGCGACCTCGATGAACGCATCGATCGCCTTGTCGGGTTGTTCGTTCAACAGAAAATTCAGGCCGCGAAAATACGATCGCGGCAGGTTGGCACTCTCCGACAGGAGATTCTTCAGGTCATAGCGTGACGCCGCCCAACCCAGCGCGAATGCGACCGGAATCGCGAGCAACCACCAGAAATCCAGATCCATGCGAAATATCGAAGCAGAGACGAAAACCGCGCGATGGTCGCGCGGCGTCCGTGTTAAATGACGGGCGGCATCGGCGGCTGGTCGATGACTGCCGGCGTTTCGCGCGCCGCACGCAGATCGCGCTTCAGGCGCCCGTTCTCGAGGCGCAGGCGGAAGATCGAAGGCAGCGCGGACAGCAAGCCGGCCAGCAGCCCCACGGCGAAGAACGCCAGGCCGATCAGGATCAGCGGCGCTTGCCATGAATAGCCGGCAACGAAATTCAGCGTCGCGGTTTGCGTATTGGCCAGCGCAAGCACCAGCAGCAGTACGAACACCAATACCCGGATCAGCCAGACGATAAACTTCATGAAGCCCTCTCTTTGTTGAGGTTTGCCGCGGCGCGCGACTCCCCTTAGTCGCACCGAATCGACCCGTATTGTAAAGGATGCGTTTCCGCGGCTGCGCAGATCCTGCGTGCCGCCGTTGCGCGGCGATCGCCGGAAATGAAAAAAGCGCCCGCAAGGGGCGCTTTTCTTTTCAGCCTTCGCCGGATGGGTTCCGGGCAACCCGGATGACGTTTAACGCTCGTCGTCCGGATCATCAGCCTTCAGCGGTTCACCGGCGCGGCCGTCGACGCGTTCGCGCAATTCCTTGCCAGGCTTGAAGTGCGGCACGAACTTCTCGGGCACCTGCACTTTCTCCCCTGACTTCGGGTTGCGTCCGACGCGCGCCGGGCGACGGTTGAGGCCAAAGCTGCCGAAACCCCGAATTTCAATGCGATGCCCTTTCGCCAGGGCGTCAGACATCGCATCGAGCATCGTTTTCACCGCGAAATCCGCATCCTTGAGGACAAGTTGCGGAAATCGCGATGCCAGCTGCGCGACCAACTCGGATTTGGTCATACTTCAGCAGACCTCGTGAGGCTTACTGGTTCTGGCCGTCGAGCTTCGCCTTCAGCAGCGCGCCGAGGTTGGTCGTACCGGTCGCAGCAGCGCTCGAGTCCGACTGCAGGCCGCGGATCGCTTCCTGTTGTTCAGCCGAATCCTTCGCCTTGATCGACAGGTTGATGCCGCGCGACTTGCGATCGATGTTGATCACCATCGCGTTGACCTTGTCGCCTTCCTTCAGCACGTTGCGTGCGTCTTCGACGCGATCCTGCGAGATTTCCGACGCGCGCAGGTAGCCTTCGATGTCGCCGGTCAGCGTAACGACCGCACCCTTCGCATCGACCGTCTTCACGACGCCGTCGACGATCGAGCCCTTGTCGTTCATTGCAACGTAGTTGCTGAACGGGTCGCCTTCGAGCTGCTTGATGCCGAGCGAGATACGTTCCTTCTCGACGTCGATACCGAGGACGATTGCTTCGACTTCGTCGCCCTTCTTGTACTTGCGAACCGCTTCTTCGCCAGCTTCGCTCCACGACAGGTCCGACAGGTGGACCAGGCCGTCGATGCCGCCCGGCAGACCGATGAACACGCCGAAGTCGGTGATCGACTTGATTGCGCCCGTGATCTTGTCGCCCTTCTTGAAGTTGCGGCTGAAGTCATCCCACGGATTCGGCTTGCACTGCTTCATGCCGAGGCTGATACGACGACGGTCTTCGTCGATCTCGAGGACCATGACTTCGACTTCGTCGCCCAGCTGGACAACCTTCGACGGAGCAACGTTCTTGTTGGTCCAGTCCATTTCCGACACGTGGACGAGGCCTTCGATGCCCGATTCCACTTCGACGAATGCGCCGTAGTCGGTGATGTTCGTGACCTTGCCGAACAGGCGCGTGCCCGACGGGTAACGGCGCGAGATGCCTTCCCACGGATCGTCGCCCAGTTGCTTGATGCCCAGCGAGACGCGGTTCTTCTCTTGGTCGAACTTGAGGATCTTCGCGGTGACTTCCTGGCCAACCGACAGGACTTCGCTCGGGTGACGCACACGACGCCATGCGATGTCGGTGATGTGCAGCAGGCCGTCGATGCCGCCGAGGTCGACGAACGCGCCGTAATCGGTGATGTTCTTGACCACGCCGTTGACGATCGCGCCTTCCTTCAGCGTCTCGAGCAGCTTCGCGCGCTCTTCGCCCTGGGTTGCTTCGATCACTGCACGACGCGACAGCACGACGTTGTTACGCTTGCGATCGAGCTTGATCACGCGGAACTCGAGCGTCTTGCCTTCGTACGGGGTCGTGTCCTTGACCGGACGCGTGTCGACCAGCGAACCCGGCAGGAACGCGCGGATGCCGTTGACCATCACGGTCATGCCGCCCTTCACCTTGCCGGTGATCGTGCCGGTGACGAGTTCGTTGTTGTCGAGCGCCTTTTCCAGCGACAGCCACGATGCAAGGCGCTTCGCCTTGTCGCGCGACAGGATCGTGTCGCCGTAGCCGTTTTCGAGTGCGTCGATCGCGACGGACACGAAATCGCCCGACTGCACCTCAACCTCGCCCTGATCGTTCAGGAATTCCTCGATCGGAATGTAAGCCTCGGACTTCAGGCCTGCATTGACGACCACGAAGTTGTGGTCGACGCGCACGACTTCGGCGGAAATCACTTCGCCGGCGCGCATGTCTTGGCGGGTCAGCGACTCTTCGAACAGAGCCGCGAAAGATTCAGTATTCGGGGTAGAGGTTTGCAGGTCGGACATAAAAATCTGATTGTGCATGGATCGCTGTGCCACGCCGGCCGGAATGGCAGGCTGAAAGGGCCAGATCGATGTCCACACGGGGTTAAGGGTTCGAAACACGCTCCGCACTTACGCGCGGAGCACCTACCGCTGCCCGCCTTCTCAGGCCGGCTGGCCGAGCGCCCGGTACCACTGCAGCACCTGGTCGACCGCTTCATCGACCGAAAGCGCCGACGTATCGAGCAGCTTGGCATCTGCCGCGGGCTTCAGCGGCGCGGCCGCGCGATTGCTGTCGCGCGCGTCACGTTCACGAAGATCCCGGAGCAAGTCATCTATATTAGCAGAAAAACCTTTTTGCATCAATTGCTTATGCCGTCTGGTCGCGCGCGCCTCGGCGCTGGCCGTCAGGAACACCTTCAGCACGGCGTCCGGGAAGATCACGGTACCCATGTCGCGCCCGTCCGCAACGAGGCCCGGCGTCTTGCGGAACGCGCGCTGGCGCGCGACGAGCGCGGTGCGCACCGGCCCGTGCACAGCGATCGCCGACGCGCGGTTGCCGACCGCTTCGGCGCGGATGTCGTTCGACACATCGACGCCGTCGAGCTGCGCGCAGCCTTCGCGGAACGTGATGTGGAGATCGTCGATCAGCTTCACCAGCGCGTCGATGTCCTCAGCCTCGATGCCATAGCGCACGCTCGCGAGCGCGGCGAGCCGGTACAGCGCGCCGCTGTCGAGCAGGTGGAAGCCAAGATGCGCGGCGACGAGCGCGGCGACGGTGCCCTTGCCGGAAGCAGTCGGGCCGTCGATCGTGATGACGGGAGTCGGGTGAAAGGGTCGGGTCGATTTCATCAGAACAGTGGGGTCAGGCTTTGGCGAGCGCGGCGAAGCGGTCGAAATAGTCGGGGAACGTCTTGCCGACGCACTTCGGATCGTTGATCCGCACGGGCACGCCGCCCAGGCTGACGAGCGAGAAGCACATCGCCATCCGGTGATCGTCGTACGTGTCGATCGCCGCGTTCGGCGTGAGCTTTTCCGG
The DNA here is from genome assembly GCF_017104595.1 of Burkholderia sp. Tr-20390. Taxonomy (NCBI): domain Bacteria; kingdom Pseudomonadati; phylum Pseudomonadota; class Betaproteobacteria; order Burkholderiales; family Burkholderiaceae; genus Burkholderia; species Burkholderia sp. Tr-20390. The sequence goes on from NZ_JAAGPC010000084.1 coordinate 10,640, forward strand.
CGGCGTGACGACGAGGTAGTCCGGGCCTTCCTCGACGATCGCGCCGACCTTGCGCAGCTCGGTCGCCATCGCGGCGATGCGGTCGGTTTCCTTCACGCGCCAGCTCGCGATGTTGCGCAGCGTGCTCGTGCCGTTCGCAAACAGCGCCGCGACCGCGATGGTCATCGCCGCATCGGGGATCAGGTTGAAGTCCATGTCGATCGGCTCGAGCTTGCCGTGGTCGTGGCCGATGCCGCGCACGTCGATCCAGTCGTCGCCCATCGTCACGTTCGCGCCCATCTGCATCAGCGCGTTCGCGAAGCCGACATCGCCCTGGATGCTCGCCCGCCCTACGCCTTCGACGCGCAGCGGGCCGCCGCCGAGCGCGCCGGCCGCGAGAAAGTACGACGCGGACGACGCATCGCCCTCGACCATGATCCGCCCCGGCGAGCGATAGCGGACGCCGGCCGGCACGACGAAGCGCTGCCAGCCGTCGCGCTCGACGGTCACGCCGAAGCGCTCCATCAGCCGGATCGTGATGTCGATGTACGGCTTCGAGATCAGCTCGCCATCGACCTCGACGACGATCTTGCCGTCCTTCGCCTTCACGAGCGGCAGCGTCATCAGCAACGCCGTGAGGAACTGGCTCGACACGTCGCCGCGCACGCGGATCGGCGCGTCGACGGAAATGCTTGCCGGCTTGATCCGCAGCGGCGGGTAGCCTTCGTTCAGCTCGTAGTCGATCTGCGCGCCGATTTGCCTCAGACCGTCGACGAGGTCGCCGATCGGCCGCTCGTGCATGCGCGGCACGCCGTGCACGCGATAGTCGCCGCCGTTCACCGCGAGCGCGGCGGTCAGCGGCCGCACGGCCGTGCCCGCGTTGCCCAGGAACAGATCGGCCGTCTTCGCGGTGAATGCGCCGCGCGTGCCCATCACGACGCAGGTGTCGCCATCACGCGCGAGCTTCACGCCGAGCTTGCCGAGTGCGTCGAGCATCACGCGCGTGTCGTCGGAATCGAGCAGGTTGGTGATCGTGGTTTCGCCTTCGGCAAGCGCCGCGAGCAGCAGCACGCGGTTCGAAATGCTTTTCGAGCCGGGCAGGCGCACGGTGCCCGATGCACTGGAGTACGGGCCGAGATCGAGATAGTCCATGGGAATCGTCCTGTTATTTCTTGACCGGTTCGGCAGCGGGCGTACCGCCACGCTCCTGCCATGCCTTGCGCGCAGCGCGCGAGCGCGTGAACACCGCTTCGAGCGCCGCGCCGTCGCCGGCGTCGATCGCCGCGCGCAGCCGCGTGAGCACACGCGTGTAGCCATCGAGCTCATCGAGCAGCGCCGCGCGGTTCGCGACGCACACGTCGCGCCACATCTCCGGGCTCGACGCCGCGATGCGCGTGAAATCGCGGAAGCCGCCCGCCGCGTACGAGAATTTCAGTTCCGCATCGGCCTCGCCGAGGATCTGCTCGACGAGCGCGAACGACAGCACGTGCGGCAGATGACTGATCGACGCGAATACGCGATCGTGCTGCGCCGTGCTCATCGTGCGCACGTCGGCGCCCGTTGCACGCCACATCGCATCGATCCGCGCAACGGATTCGGGTGCGTTCTCCGGCAGCGGGCACAGCACGACGTTGCGGCCGACGTACAGATCCGGCAACGCGGCCTCGACGCCGCTCGACTCGCGGCCGGCGATCGGGTGACCCGGCACGAACTGCGCGATCCGCGCGCCGAGCGCTTCGCGCGCGGCCGCAACGACATCGGACTTGGTGCTGCCTGCATCGGTGACGATCGTCGCCGCTTCAAGCCACGGCGCGATGCGCGCGAGCAGTGGGCCCGTCTGCGCGACAGGTGCAGCCAGCAGCACCAGATCGGCACCCGTCAGCGCGTCGCGCAATTGCGCGTCGTCGTCGAGCGCCGCCGCGCGGTCGATCACGCCGAGTGCGAGCGCACGCTCGACCGAAGCACGCGAACGGCCCACGCCGACAACCTCGCCCGCGCCGCCCGGCGCGCGCTCGCGCAGCGCGCGGGCCAGCGATCCGCCGATCAGGCCGACGCCGAAGATGACCAGTTTGTTGAATGCAAAGCCTGACACGACTAGAGCCAAGTTACGCGCGCAGGACGACGCCCCGCACGCGGAATTCCAGATTCCGGGCCACGGGCCCGCATCCGGCGCAACCTGCGCCGGATGCCGCCCGAACCCGCCTTCGGCAGCACCGATCGGCCTGCCTTGCCCGCGTGGCCGCAACGCCTGCACGAACAGGCGACGGGCCGCCACGCATCAGCGTGCGCGCGGATACGAACCGAGTATCTTCAGGAACGCGGCCTTCTGGCCGAGTTCCGCGAGCGCGGCCGCAACCGACGCATCGTCCCGGTGCCCTTCGATGTCGATGTAGAAGTAGTACTCCCACGTGCCGACGCGCGCCGGACGCGACTCGAAGCGCGTCATCGACACGCCGTGCCGCGCGAGCGGCTCGAGCAGCTTGAACACGGCGCCCGGTTCGTTCTTCACCGACACGATCAGCGACGTCTGGTCGTGACCGCTCTGCCCGGCCGGCTGCTTGCCGATGATCACGAAGCGCGTGCGGTTGTGCGGATCGTCCTGGATCAGCGAGAACGCGATCTGCAAGCCGTAGTGTGCGGCCGCGCGGTCGCCCGCGATCGCCGCAACGGTCGGATCGGCCGCCGCGAGACGCGCAGCCTCCGCGTTGCTCGCCACCGCCTGCCGCTCGAGCTGCGGCGCATTCGCCGCGAGCCACTGCTGGCATTGCGCAAGCGCCTGCGCGTGTGCACAGACGCGCTTCACGCCGTCGAGCGTGCCGCTCTGCGTCAGCAGGTTGTGATGGATCGGCAGCGCGAGTTCGCCGCTGATCAGCAGTTGCGTCTGCAGCAATAGGTCGAGCGTGCGCGACACGGCGCCTTCGGTCGAATTCTCGACCGGCGCGATACCGAACGCGGACGCGCCGGCCTCGACCGAGCGGAACACCTCGTCGATCGACGGGCACGGCAGCCCTTCGATCGACTGGCCGAAATACTCGAGCATCGCCTGCTCGCTATACGTGCCGACCGGCCCGAGGAACGCGACGTGGATCGTCTGCTCGAGCGCGCGGCTCGCGGCCATGATCTCGCGCCAGATGGCGCTGATATGCTCGCTCGCGAGCGGCCCCGCGCTCATGTCCTGCAGCCGGGCGATCACTTGCAGCTCGCGCTCCGGCCGAAACACCGGCGCGTTGAAATGCTTCTTGACCTCGCCCACTTCCAGCGCCACCGCGGCACGCTGGTTCAGGAGCGCGATCAGCTGCGCGTCGATCGCATCGATGCGATCGCGCAGCGGTTTCAGGCGGGAATTCAGTTCGTCGTCCATGCGTTTTGCCGTGCTGTTTGAACAGCGCCGCCGTCAGGCGCCGCGCTGCTCGAAGTCCTTCATGTACTCGACGAGCGCTTTCACGCCCTCGAGCGGCACCGCGTTGTAGATCGACGCCCGCATGCCGCCGACGGACTTGTGGCCCTTCAGCTGCAGCAGCCCGCGCGCCTTTGCGCCGGCAAGGAAGTCTTCGTTGCGCGTTTCGTCGGCCAGGAAAAACGGCACGTTCATCCGCGAACGTGCTGCCGGGTCGACCTTGTTCAGATAGAAACTGCTCGCATCGATCGTGTCGTAGAGCAGCTTCGCCTTTTCGATATTGCGGGCCTCGATCGCTTCGAGGCCACCCTGCCGCTTCAGCCACTGGAACACCAGGCCCGCGATGTAGATCGCGTAGGTGGGCGGCGTGTTGTACAGCGAGTTGTTCGCCGCGATGGTCTTCCATTCGAACGCGGACGGGCAGATCGACAGCGCACGGTCGAGCAGATCCTCGCGCACGATCACGAGCGTCACGCCGGCCATCCCGATGTTCTTCTGCGCGCCGCCGAACAGCACGCCGTACTTCGCGACGTCCAGCGGACGCGACAGGATGTGCGACGAGACATCCGCGACCAGCGGCACGTCACCGAGATCGGGAATCTCGAACGTCTCGACGCCGTCGATCGTCTCGTTGGTACACAGATGCACGTAGGCCGGATCGTCCGACAACTGCCATTCGGCGCGCGCGGGCGCACGCGTGAAGCCGTCTTCCGTCTTGCCGGTTGCGGCGAGATGCGGCGTGCCGTATTTCTTCGCTTCGCTGAACGACTTCTGCGACCACGAGCCCGTGACGACGAAGTCGGCCGTCGTGCGCGACCCGAGCAGGTTCATCGGGACGATCGCGTTTTCCGCGATACCGCCGCCCTGCAGGAACAGGATCCGGTGACTGGCCGGCACGCCGAGCAGGTCGCGCAGGTCGGTCAGCGCGGCCTCGTGGATCGACATGAATTCCTTGCCGCGATGGCTCATCTCCATCACGCTCATGCCGCTGCCATGCCAGTCGAGCATTTCGTCGGCCGCTTGCCGCAGCACTTCCTCGGGCATCGCCGCAGGGCCGGCGGAGAAATTAAAGACGCGCATCGTGAAAACCTCGGAGGGACGCGACCGGCTCGCCGCCGGCAGAACGCGCCAGAAAAGAAATGGCCGCTTGCGCTCGCGCGCAAACGGCCATTATCGCACTGTCGTCAGGCTCCCGCCAAACCCGGCCGAACGGCCGGGGGCGTGCCCGGACGGCTTTACTTGCCCGGCTTGACTGCTGCGACTTCCTTGTCAGCCTGCGTGCGCGTTGCCTGGATAGCTTGCGGCATGTACTTCTGCATCAGGCCGTTGACCACGTCGCGACCGACCTGATCCTGAACCTGGATGAACTTGCGGCCCGTCGGGCTCTTGTAGAACGTCGTCAGATCCTTGATCTCCGACGTGCTGTAGTACTTCGCGTAGGCGTCGTACTGAGCCGACATCGCGTCGCTCTGGAACTGTTGCGTGCCGAACACCTTGCCTGCGCCGTCAACCAGCTTCGGCACCGCGTTCTTCTGCAGCGTCGGAACGGCAGCCTGCTTCTGCTTGTCGTTCAGCGTCTTGTTTTCCGACAGCGCGTCCGACAGGATTGCCGGGACGAGTTGCTTGGCCTGCATTTCGGCGCTGTTGCCGATTGCCGACACGAGCTTCGGCGCGTCGATCGCGTCGAGCAGATCCTTGATCGCTGCCTTCTTGTCGGCGTCGATCGGCGCAGCTGCTGCCGGAGCTGCCGGTGCGGAATTCGACAGCGCTTGCGCCATCGCGAACGTCGGCACCAGTGCAGCCAGCAGAACCAGTTGCTTGAATTGCTTTTGCATCATCACTCCCTTTTGGAAATATGAATGGTTGCTCGCCGGCCGCGGCGCTTCGCGCCTGCGGCGGCTAGAGTCTCATCCGTTCTTCAGGCTTCGCCGTCCGACGCCTCGTCGGCTTCGCCCTCTCCCTCTTCGGCCTCCGCGATCTGCTGCAGGCCAGAGAGCTTGGTACCCTCATCGAGACTGATGAGTGTAACACCTTGCGTGGCGCGCCCCATCTCGCGAATCTCCGAGACACGGGTGCGAATCAACACGCCGGCCGTCGTGATCAGCATGATCTGATCTTCGGCATCGACGAGCGTTGCAGCCACGACCTTGCCGTTACGCTCGGACGTCTGGATCGCGATCATACCCTTCGTGCCGCGGCCGTGACGCGTGTACTCGGTGATCGGCGTGCGCTTGCCGTAGCCGTTCTCGGTCGCGGTGAGCACCGTCTGCTCCTCGCTGCCGGCAACCAGCATCGCGATGACCTGCTGGCCATCCTCGAGCTGCATGCCGCGCACGCCGCGGGCCTCGCGCCCCATCGGACGCACGTCGTTCTCGTCGAAGCGCACGGCCTTGCCGGAGTCGGAGAACAGCATCACGTCGTGCGCGCCGTCGGTGATCGACGCACCGATCAGGAAGTCGCCTTCGTCGAGGCCGACCGCGATGATGCCCTTCTTCATCGGACGGCTGAATGCCTCGAGCGGCGTCTTCTTCACGGTGCCGAGCGACGTTGCCATGAAGATGAACTTGTCGGCCGAGAATTCCTTGACCGGCAGCACGACGTTGATCTTCTCGCCTTCCTGCAGCGGGAACATGTTGACGATCGGGCGGCCGCGCGAGTTGCGCGAGCCCTGCGGCACTTCATAGACCTTGACCCAGTACACGCGGCCGCGGTTCGAGAAGCACAGGATGTAATCGTGCGTGTTCGCGATGAACAGCGTCTCGATCCAGTCGTCTTCCTTCATCTGCGTCGCCTGCTTGCCACGACCGCCGCGCTTCTGCGCACGGTACTCGGACAGCGGCTGCGACTTCACGTAGCCCGCATGCGACATCGTGACGACCATGTCCTGCGGCGTGATCAGGTCTTCGGTGTTCAGCTCGGTCGCGTTCAGCTCGATCTTCGAGCGACGCGCGTCGCCGAACTCGGCCTTCACCGAGGTCAGCTCCTCGCCGATCATCGTCGTGATCCGCTCGGGGCGCGCGAGGATGTCCAGCAGGTCGGCGATCTGCGCCATCACTTCGCGGTACTCGCCGATGATCTTGTCCTGCTCGAGGCCGGTCAGGCGCTGCAGACGCATCTGCAGGATTTCCTGGGCCTGCGTGTCGGACAGGCGGTACAGCCCGTCGGCCTGCATGCCGAACGCCGGGTTCAGGCCTTCCGGGCGATACGCGGAGCGGCCGCCGGCCGCCGCGTTCTCGCTCTCGGCACGCGTGAGCATCTCGCGCACGAGCGACGAATCCCACGGCTTCGCCATCAACTCCGCCTTCGCGATCGGCGGCGTCGGCGCGGCCTTGATGATCGCGATGAACTCGTCGATGTTCGCGAGCGCGACCGCGAGACCTTCAAGCACGTGGCCGCGTTCGCGGGCCTTGCGCAGTTCGTAGATCGTGCGGCGCGTCAGCACTTCGCGTCGATGCGACAGGAAGCACTGCAGGATTTCCTTCAGATTCAGCAGCTTCGGCTGGCCGTCGACGAGCGCGACCATGTTCATGCCGAACGTATCCTGGAGCTGCGTCGCCTTGTACAGGTTGTTCAGCACCACTTCCGGCACTTCACCGCGCTTGAGCTCGATCACGACACGCATGCCGCTCTTGTCGGACTCGTCGCGGATGTCGGAGATGCCTTCGAGCTTCTTCTCGTTGACGAGCTCGGCGATCCGCTCGAGCAGCGAGCGCTTGTTCACCTGGTACGGCAGCTCATCGACGATGATCGCCATCCGCTGGCCGCGGTCGATCTCCTCGAAGTGCGTGGCCGCACGCATCACGACGCGGCCGCGCCCGGTGCGATAGCCGTCGCGCACGCCGGCGACGCCGTAGATGATGCCGGCCGTCGGGAAATCCGGCGCCGGGATGATCTCGATCAGCTCGTCGATCGTCGCTTCCGGGTTGCCCAGCAGGTGCTGGCACGCGTCGACGACTTCGTTCAGGTTGTGCGGGGGGATGTTGGTCGCCATGCCGACCGCAATACCCGACGAACCGTTGATCAGCAGGTTCGGGATGCGCGACGGCAGGACCGACGGCTGCATTTCGTTGCCGTCGTAGTTCGGCTCGAAATCGACCGTTTCCTTGTCGATGTCGGCAAGCAGCTCGTGACCGATCTTCGCCATGCGAATTTCGGTGTAACGCATCGCCGCGGCATTGTCGCCGTCGATCGAGCCGAAGTTGCCCTGCCCGTCGATCAGCATGTAGCGCAGCGAGAAGTCCTGCGCCATCCGCACGATCGTGTCGTAGACCGCGGTGTCACCGTGAGGGTGGTACTTACCGATCACGTCACCGACGATACGCGCCGACTTCTTGTACGCGCGGTTCCAGTCGTTGTTCAGTTCGTGCATCGCGAACAACACGCGCCGGTGCACGGGTTTCAGGCCATCGCGGACATCCGGGAGGGCACGTCCGACGATTACGCTCATCGCGTAATCGAGATACGAACGGCGCATTTCCTCTTCTAGGGAGGTGGGCAGGGTCTCTTTGGCGAATTGATCCATGTATCCGTATCGTTTCGGAGCGAAGACGGCGAACGCCTTTCGCGTGGGCGCTGCATGCGCAACGCAACGCGAGATTCTAACATGCGCCCATCAGCCGCCAATTCGCCCCCTCTATATATGAATAGCAAAAATCGCGGCGTCGGCGAATCGGCCGCAATGGCACATCGCAATCGCACCCGACTCGTCACCACAGACGATTGCCGCGTCACGTGTTCCTCGCGCACGAGTAAACAACTGCATTCATCGGCGCAATTTCGCCGCCACACTCTTGACAATTTCTAAAAGTTACGGCAGGCCAGTGTTGCGCATGCACCACAAAGTTGAAGCGATCTTGGGGTGGGGAGGATTTTTTTTCGTAGGAAGGGAACGATATGGCAAAATGCCAACGCACTGAAAGTTAGACGCTGCTCGAAGTCTACACAGAGGCGGCGCCGCGTTTTTTGTGCCGCACCAATGTTATACTTCGAGCAATGTATGACTTGTCACCGTCAACAGGCTCGCAGTAAACCTGCGGTAATCTCAATTTCGAGAGGAGAAATATGAATAAACTTTCAAAGCTCGCGTTCATTGCAGCTACCGCAGTTATGGCTGCATCCGCTTCGGCACAGTCGGTGCCGGCGTCGCGCCAAGCCGTCAATGACAACTGGGTCAACGGCACGGGCGAATGGGTGTGGATGAACGGTACGAACGAGCTCTGCTGGCGCGATGCGTTCTGGACGCCGGCCACCGCCAACGCGAAGTGCGATGGCGCACTGGTCGCCCAGGCACCGCAGCCGCCGGTCGCTCCGGTCGCTCCGGCTATCACGAGCCAGAAGATCACGTATCAAGCTGACGCACTGTTCGACTTCGACAAGGCAACGCTCAAGCCGCTGGGCAAGCAAAAGCTGGACGAACTGGCTTCGAAGATCGAAGGCATGAACACGGAAGTGGTCGTCGCAACGGGCTACACGGACCGCATCGGTTCGGACAAGTACAACGACCGTCTGTCGCTGCGCCGTGCGCAAGCCGTGAAGTCGTACCTGGTCAGCAAGGGTGTGCCGGCCAACAAGATCTACACGGAAGGCAAGGGCAAGCGCAACCCGGTTACGACTGGCTGCAACCAGAAGAACCGCAAGCAACTCATCGCCTGCCTCGCACCGGATCGCCGCGTGGAAGTCGAAGTGGTTGGTACGCAGCAAGTGCAGAAGACGACCGTTCCGGCAAACTAAGCCGCGGTTTTCGACTGCTTCAAAGCCCCGCTCCGGCGGGGCTTTTTCTTTGACGCCCGCCCAGGCGCTCGCCGCTTCGCCGCTCGTCCGCTTCTTATATACTCGGGGCTGACGAATCGCAGCACCGCCCTCCTTCCGTAGCCCGTTTGCCGACATGACCAACGCCGATCCGCACGAACTCCAGAAATTCAGCGACCTCGCCCATCGGTGGTGGGATCCGAATGCCGAATTCAAGCCGCTGCACGACCTGAATCCGGTCCGGCTCGGCTGGATCGATGCGCATGCGCACCTCGCCGGCAAGCGCGCACTCGACATCGGCTGCGGCGGCGGCATCCTGTCCGAATCGATGGCCGGACTCGGCGCGCAGGTGAAAGGCATCGACCTGTCGACCGAAGCACTCGGTGTCGCCGACCTGCACAGTCTCGAAAGCGGCATCTCGGTCGATTACGAGGCCATCGCGGCCGAAGCGATCGCCGCGCGCGAACCGGGCACCTACGATGTCGTCACGTGCATGGAAATGCTCGAGCACGTGCCGTCGCCCGGCGATATCGTCGCCGCCTGCGCGACGCTCGTGAAGCCGGGTGGCTGGGTGTTCTTCTCGACGCTGAACCGCAACCTGAAGGCATACCTGTTCGCCGTGATCGGCGCGGAGTACATCGCGCAAATGCTGCCGAAGGGCACGCACGACTACGCGCGCTTCATCCGTCCGTCGGAACTGGCCAGCTTCGTGCGGGCAACGGATCTGCACATCGTGGAGATCAAGGGCATCACGTATCACCCGATCGGCAAGCGCTTCGCGCTGTCGAACGACGCCGACATCAACTACCTCGTCGCGTGCCGTCGCGGCGCGTGACCTTCCAACCGGCATGACGACTCCCCTCTCGACCGCGCGGGCGGCACTCGACGAACCGCGCCTGCTGCACTGCGATGCCGTGCTGTTCGACCTGGACGGCACGCTCGCCGACACGGCCCCCGATCTGGCGGCCGCCGTCAACAAGATGCAACGCGTGCGCGACCTGCCCGAGACACCGCTCGACGTGCTGCGGCCGCTAGCCTCGGCCGGCGCGCGCGGCCTGCTCGGCGGCGCGTTCGGCATCGATCCCCACACGCCCGGTTATGAAGCGATGCGCGACGAGTTCCTGGCCAACTACGCGACGGATCTATGCGTGCATACGACGCTGTTCCCCGGCATCGACGATGTGCTCGACGAACTCGACGCGCGCGGCGTGCGCTGGGGCATCGTCACGAACAAGGTCATGCGGCTCACGGCGCCGCTCGTCGACCTCCTCGGCCTCGCGCGGCGCGCCGCCTGCGTCGTCGGGGGCGACACAACGCCGCACCCGAAGCCGCACCCGGCCCCGCTGCTGCATGCGGCCGACCAGCTGACGCTCGCGCCTGCGCGCATCGTCTACGTCGGCGACGACCTGCGCGACATTCAAGCCGGCAGCGCCGCCGGCATGGCGACGGTCGCGGCGGCGTACGGCTATTGCGGTGATGGCGCGGCGCCGGCCGACTGGCAAGCGCAGCATCTCGTCGACACGACGCTGCAACTGCGCGAACTGCTGCGCGATGTTGGGCTATAATGATTGATCTTATCCGCGGGGGCGACCTGGTTTCGACAGGGGTTGTGAAGCGGCTAGGGCATGTCGAGGACCCGTCACCTCGTTAATCAATGGGAAAATCGTAACTGCAAACGACGATACGTTCGCACTGGCAGCCTAAGGGCCGCCGTCCTCTGCCTAGTTCACTGACGGGCTAGTGTCGCAAGACCGGTAGCAATACCGCCAGAGGTCATTTACGTCAGTTAAGCCCTGTCGGCGTCGCGACGCCAGGGTCGAAAACCTAGCGAATCGCCGTAGTGCAGCGTGTTCGTCCGCGTCGCTGCGGTTAAATCAAATGACTGAACTAAACATGTAGAACTAGTCGTGGAGCGCTTCTGGACGCGGGTTCGATTCCCGCCGCCTCCACCAAATTCCGCGCTCGCCGCACGAACCCCGCATGACGCAAGTCTGCGGGGTTTTTTGTTGCCGGCGAAACGCACTCGCCCTCTCCTTCCGAAAAAGCGCCCAGCCACGGGTGGGCCGGGCGGAATGCCACCGGACTTCCGGCGACAGGAGGTGACGGATAGCCTGCCGCGCCCGCGCGCTCATCGATCACGCCAGGCGGCGGCCCGCCCGGGTGCTGCGGCTCCAGGCGCGACGCGTCGTCGCACCCGGTATTCACGCACACCGGGCAATACGCGGTTTAGCTGCCGCGATACAGCGACTTCATTTCTTCAGCGGTGGCCGGACGCACGCCCATTGCACGCGAACCCGATGCCGATGCGCCCTGTGCCTGTGCGCCGTAACCGCTGGCGTCGGTGCCTTGTGCTTGCGCCAGCGCAGCGCGCTGCTGCTCTGCAACACGCGCCGTGGCAGCCTGGATCGCTTCCGGGTAGTGCGGATCTTCACCGCGAGCGGTGTTGTAACCAGCCTGCTGCAACTGGACCAGTTCGGCACGAACCTGCGCGCGAGTGATCGTCGAACCCGACTGGGCGAACGACACGACCGGGGCAACGAGAGCGGCAGCAACGACAACAGCTTGAACGAGCGATTTCATGATGACCTACCTCCAGATTTGTCTGTGTTCGCGGTGAACACCTTGTTCATCGCTGACAACCCGAAGTTTATGTAGGCGGATGCTTAAGAATAAGGCAGGTTTCTGGAAGACATCCTTCCTGATTTACGGGTTAACCCTAAACCACCCGGTATCGAATCGCATGACGATTCGACGGAAAGCAAAAGCCCCGCGAAGCGGCAACGCTTCGCGGGGCTCGGACAAAATCGAAATCGCACGGGACGCCTGCCGCCACCGATCACACAGCCAGATCGGCACGCGCGCGCAACACCCGCCAGTCGAATCGGTGCTGCGGACGCGCACGTCAGCCAGGTTACCGGCTATCCATCGGACACTTCAGATTGCAGCCGTTGGGGTCCCCCAGGTCACCCTTGCGGCGCAAGGTCGACTTCTTGCCGCTCTGGTATTTCTGCGACGGCGCGGACGCCGCGAACGGCATCTGCGGATGCTCGTTCAGGCGAAACTGCTCGCTCAGGATACCGCCGGGCACACCGGGCGAATTCTGCGCGAGCGCAAACGGCGAAACAGCGGCCAGCAGCCCCGCGGTCAACACTGCCGCGGTGAGGGGAACGGAAAATTTCATGGCGGGATGACGCTTGAACGGCGTACCTGTTGGAACGTTGGTCAAGCGGCAAGCGTAGCGCAAATCCCCTGCTGCTGCATCGCGGTTCGAGTGCGTCCGCGTTACCGGGCATTGCCCGCCGGCACGCTCGCGCCGTCGCCGCCGGCCAGCCCCGACGCAATGCTCGCCAGCGTTCCACATGCAGCCGGATCGTAGCCGTCGAGATGCGCGACGCGCTCGACAAAGCGCGCATCGCGCAGCAGCGCCAGCACGCCGGCAAGCGGCCGCGCGTCGAGCCGCGCGCGCTCACATGCGAAGTAATAGTCTTCGTCGACGACCGGGATGAAATCGAGCCCGAAATGATGGGCGGCCGGCTCGACGCCGAAGCCGAGATCGGCCATCCCGCTCGCGACGAACGCCGCGATCGCCGAATGCGTGAGCTCGGTCGACGCGTAGCCGTCGATGCGCTCGGGATCGATGCCGATCGCTCGCAGCGCGAGATCCAGCAGCATGCGCGTGCCCGACCCCGGCTGGCGGTTGACGAAGCGGATGTCATTGCGCGCGAGATCCGCGAGCCCGCGAACCTGCTTCGGATTGCCGCGCGGAATGAACAGCCCTTGCTGGCGCCGTGTCAGGTGGATCAGCACATGGCGCGTATCGTCGAGCCACGGCCGGTAGATCTGCGCGCACTGCGCGCGAAACGCGCCGCGCGGCAGATGGAAGCCGGCCAGGTCGCACTCGCCGCGGGCGAGCGCCTGCACGGCCTCGACGCTCTCGCGATACTTGATGTCGACAGCCGCCTGCGCATCGACCAGCGCGGAGACGAGCGTCGCGACCGCGTAGCCGTGCGACGCATGGATACGCACGGCGCCGTCGCGCTGCGCGAGCCGCCGGTTCAGGTCGCTCGCCACTTCGGCGGCCAGCGTGCGCAGGTTCCCGTCGAGCCGGCTGCGCGCGAGGCGCTGCGCATCGACGACGGCCTGCCCGAGCGCCGACAGCGTCGAGCCCTTGCCGCGCGCGGTTTCGATCAGTTCCCCGCCGATGCATGCCTCCAGCGCACGCAGCATGCCCCACGCGTGCCGATAAGACAGCCCTTTCGCTTGCGCGGCCTGCGCAATGCTGCCCGTGTCGGCCACGAGTTCGAGCAACGGCGCGACATCCGACAGGCTGGCCGCACGGCCTTCCGTGTCGCGTACGGTCAGATACGCGTCGCATTCGATGCGAATCAATTATGCACTCCGATTTCCTATTGCGACCGCCAAATCTTCCGCTTATCGTTGGGCAAAATCAATCAGAACGAAGTCGCGGTGCGCACTATATGAATCTCGAGCGCATATGAGACTTTGGAGGAGCACAACGGATGTCCCCGAATTCCCAAGCGCCCGACGCGCTCGTCGAGCGCCATGCGCGCGCCGGCCAGTCGCTCGTGGCGATCCTGCACGCGATCCAGGACGACGCGGGTTACGTGCCGCCAGGCTGCGTCGCGCCGCTCGCCCGCGCACTCAACCTGTCGCGCGCGGAAGTGCACGGCGTCCTGACTTACTACCACCACTTCCGCACCACGCCGCCCGCCCGCGTGACGATCCAGATGTGCCGCGCCGAAGCATGCCGCAGCATGGGCTGCGAAGCGCTGGCCGCGCATGCGGAAGCCCGCACGGGTTGCCGGTTCGACGCGGCGCACGGCGATGCGGCCGACGCGCATGCGCCCGGCGACGTCGCACTCGAATCGGTCTACTGCCTCGGACTGTGTGCGCAGTCGCCGTCGCTGACGGTCAACGGTGTGCTGCATGCCAAGGTCACGCCGGAGAAATTCGACGCGCTGCTTGCCAACGCGGTCGCCCGCACCCCGGAGGCCGCATGACGACCCGCCTCTATGTCCCGCGCGATTCGTCCGCGCTGGCGCTCGGCGCCGACGCGCTCGCCGCCGCGATCGAGGCGGAAGCCGAACGCCGCGGCATCGCCATCGAACTGGTCCGCAACGGTTCGCGCGGGCTGCTGTGGCTCGAGCCGCTCGTCGAGGTCGGCACGGCCGCCGGCCGCGTCGGCTATGCGAACCTGTCGGCCGCCGACGTCCCGGCCCTGTTCGATGCAAACTGGCTCGAAGGCGGCACGCATCCGAGCGGCGTCGGCCTCGTCGACGCACTGCCCTATCTCGCGCGCCAGCAACGCCTCACGTTCGCCCGGATCGGCCTGACCGACCCGCTGTCGATCGACGACTACCTGCGATACGAAGGCCTCGCCGGCCTGAAGAACGCGCTCGCGCTCGACGGCGATGCCGCGTGCGAAACATTGATCGAATCAGGGCTGCGCGGCCGCGGCGGTGCAGCGTTCCCCGCAGGCATCAAGTGGCGCACGGTCCGGCAAGCACGCGCCACGCAGAAATACATCGTCTGCAATGCGGACGAAGGCGATTCGGGCACGTTCTCCGACCGCCTGCTCATGGAATGCGATCCGTACTGCCTGATCGAAGGGATGATCATCGCGGGCGTCGCGACCGGCGCGACGGTCGGCTACATCTACGTGCGCAGCGAATACCCGCACGCGATCGCCACGCTCGAAGCCGCGATCGTCCGTGCACGCGAAGCCGGCTGGCTCGGCGAGCACGTGCTCGGCTCCGCGCACGCGTTCGAGCTGCACGTCGCGAAAGGCGCGGGCTCGTACGTGTGCGGCGAGGAAACGGCGCTGCTCGAATCACTCGAAGGCAAGCGCGGCGTCGTGCGTGCGAAACCGCCGCTGCCCGCGCTCGCCGGCCTGTACGGCCAGCCGACCGTCATCAACAACGTGATCACGCTTGCAACGGCGCCCGTGATCTTCGCGCGCGGCGCCGCGTTCTATCGCGACTACGGGATGGGCCGCTCGCGCGGCACGCTGCCGTTCCAGCTAGCCGGCAACATCCGCCACGGCGGCCTCGTCGAACTCGCGTTCGGGGTCACGCTGCGCGAGCTGCTGTTCGACTTCGGCGGCGGCACGGCCAGCGGGCGGCCCGCACGTGCCGCGCAGGTGGGCGGCCCGCTCGGCACCTACCTGCCCGACCACCAGTGGGACGTGCCGCTCGACTACGAAGCGTATACGGCGATTGGCGCGGTGGTCGGCCACGGCGGCATCGTGCTGCACGACGACTCATCGAACCTCGCCGAGCTGGCCGAATACGCGATGAAGTTCTGCGCGATCGAGTCGTGCGGCAAGTGCACGCCGTGCCGGATCGGTTCGACGCGCGGCGTCGAGACGATCGCACGCATCCGCCACGGCGATACGTCGGAGCGGCAGGTCACGCTGCTGCGCGACCTGTGCGACACGATGCTGGCCGGTTCGCTGTGCGCCATGGGCGGCATGACACCCTACCCGGTGCTGTCCGCGCTCGACCATTTCCCCGAAGATTTCGGGCTCGCTGCCGGCAAACCTGCCGCGTCGGGTCCGGTCAAGGCTGCGGCCTGACCCAGAAGGAGCCCTGCATGTCCCTCGACACGAACAATGTCCGCCAAGGCGGCTGCGGCTCGGGCCAATGCGCGTGCAAGAGCGCTGCGCAGGCGCGTGCCCTCGATCCGTTCGACGATACCGACTACGGCACGCCGCAACGGCATGCCGATACCGACGTCACGCTCGAAATCGACGGCCAGCCGGTCACGGTGCCGGCCGGCACGTCGGTGATGCGTGCGGCGATCGAAGCCGGCGTCAACGTCCCGAAGCTCTGCGCGACCGATTCGCTCGAACCGTTCGGCTCGTGCCGTCTGTGCCTCGTCGAAATCGAAGGCCGGCGCGGTTATCCGGCGTCGTGCACGACACCTGCGGAAGCGGGCATGAAGGTGCGCACGCAGTCGGACCGGCTGCAGTCGCTGCGGCGCAACGTGATGGAGCTGTACATCTCCGACCACCCGCTCGACTGCCTCACCTGCCCCGCCAACGGCGACTGCGAGCTGCAGGACATGGCCGGTGTGGTCGGGCTGCGTGAGGTGCGTTACGGCTTCGACGGCGCGAATCACCTGCGCGACAAGAAGGACGAATCGAATCCGTACTTCACGTACGACCCGTCGAAGTGCATCGTCTGCAACCGCTGCGTGCGCGCCTGCGAGGAAACGCAGGGCACGTTCGCGCTGACGATCGCCGCACGCGGCTTCGAATCGCGCGTCGCAGCCGGCGAAAGCGAATCGTTCATGGCGTCGGAATGCGTGTCGTGCGGCGCGTGCGTCGCCGCCTGCCCGACCGCCACGCTGCAGGAAAAATCCGTCGTGCAACTCGGGCAGGCCGAACACTCGGTCGTCACGACCTGCGCATACTGCGGCGTCGGCTGCTCGTTCAAGGCCGAGATGAAAGGCACGCAGGTCGTGCGCATGACGCCGCACAAGAACGGCCTCGCGAACGAAGGCCACGCATGCGTGAAGGGTCGCTTCGCGTGGGGCTATGCGACGCACAAGGACCGCATCACGAAGCCGATGATCCGCGAGAAGATCACCGACCCGTGGCGCGAAGTCAGCTGGGACGAAGCGCTCACCTACGCGGCAACGCAATTCCGCAAGCTGCAGGACAAGTACGGCCGCGATTCCATCGGCGGCATCACGTCGTCGCGCTGCACGAACGAGGAAACCTACCTCGTGCAGAAGCTGGTGCGCGCCGCGTTCGGCAACAACAACGTCGACACCTGCGCACGCGTGTGCCACTCGCCGACGGGCTATGGCCTCAAGACGACGCTCGGCGAATCGGCCGGCACGCAGACGTTTGCATCGGTCGGCCAGGCCGACGTGATCGTCGTGATGGGCGCGAACCCGACCGACGGCCACCCGGTGTTCGGCTCGCGGCTGAAGCGGCGCGTGCGTGAAGGCGCGAAGCTGATCGTGATCGACCCGCGCCGCATCGACGTCGTCGACGGCCCGCATGTAAAGGCCACGCACCACCTGCAACTGCGCCCCGGCACCAACGTCGCGATCGTCAACGCGCTCGCGCACGTGATCGTCACCGAAGGGCTCGTCGCCGACGCATTCGTCGCCGAGCGCTGCGACACGCGTGCATTCGAGCAATGGCGCGAGTTCGTCTCGCGAGCCGACAACTCTCCCGAGGCGAGCGCCGACGTGACGGGCGTGCCGGCCGAGCTGGTACGCGAAGCCGCGCGCCTCTATGCGACGGGCGGCAATGCCGCGATCTATTACGGCTTGGGCGTCACCGAACACGCACAGGGCTCGACGACGGTGATGGGCATCGCGAACCTCGCGATGGCGACCGGCAACATCGGCCGCGAAGGCGTCGGCGTCAATCCGCTGCGCGGCCAGAACAACGTGCAGGGCTCGTGCGACATGGGCTCGTTCCCGCACGAACTGCCCGGCTACCGGCACATCGGCGACGAAGTCGTGCGCACGCAGTTCGAAGCGGCGTGGTCGGCGAAGCTGCAACCGGAACCGGGGCTGCGCATCCCGAACATGTTCGACGCGGCGCTCGACGGCAGCTTCAAGGGGCTTTACTGCCAGGGCGAGGACATCGTCCAGTCGGACCCGAATACGCAGCACGTCGCGGCCGCGCTGTCGGCAATGGAATGCATCGTCGTGCAGGACATCTTCCTGAACGAGACCGCGAAATACGCGCACGTGCTGCTGCCCGGCTCGTCGTTCCTCGAGAAGGACGGCACGTTCACGAACGCGGAGCGCCGCATCTCGCGCGTGCGCAAGGTGATGCCGCCGCTCGCGGGCTACGCGGACTGGGAAGTCACGCTGATGCTGTCGCGCGCGCTCGGCTACGAGATGGACTATGCGCATCCGTCGGAAATCATGGACGAGATCGCGCGGCTCACGCCGACCTTCTCGGGTGTGTCCTACGCGAAGCTCGACACGCTCGGCAGCATTCAGTGGCCGTGCAACGAGCACGCGCCGGAAGGCACGCCGACAATGCACATCGACGCATTCGTGCGCGGCAAGGGCAAGTTCGTGATCACGCAGTTCATCGCGTCGCCGGAGAAGGTCACGCAGCGCTATCCGCTGATCCTGACGACGGGCCGCATCCTGTCACAGTACAACGTCGGCGCGCAGACGCGCCGCACCGAGAACGTGCGGTGGCACGAAGAGGATCGCCTCGAGATCCATCCGCACGACGCGCAGGATCGCGGTATCCGCAGCGGCGACTGGGTCGGCATCGAATCGCGTGCGGGGCAGACGGTGCTGCGCGCGCTCGTGACCGAACGCATGCAACCGGGTGTCGTTTATACGACGTTCCACTTCCCGGAATCGGGCGCGAACGTGATCACGACGGACAGCTCGGACTGGGCGACGAACTGCCCCGAGTACAAGGTGACGGCCGTGCAGGTGCTGCCCGTCGCGCAGCCGTCCGACTGGCAGCAAGCGTATGCGCGCTTCAACGCGGAGCAGCTCGACCTGCTCGAGCGCCGCGCCGCCGCGACCGCCGGCGTGACGACAGGCAAGTGAGGAAGCGATGGACAACGGACACCTGATCGACATGGCCAACCAGATCGGCGCATTCTTCGAATCGATGCCCGATCGAGACGAAGCGCTGACCGGGATCGCCGACCATATCCGGCGCTTCTGGGAGCCGCGGATGCGCCGCGCGTTTCTCGCGGCGCTCGACGATCCGTCGAGCGAGGCCGGGCAACGTGCGGCACCGATCGTGCGCGACGCGATCGCCGTGCACCGCGCGTCGCTCGTACCCGCCACGGCGAGCGCCTGACGGCGCCGCTACGCGGACCGCGACAGGCCCGCGAACCAGCTTTCGCAGTGGCGCAGCAGCGCGTTCGCATCGGTCGCCGTGCGCCCGCGCACGGCGACGTAACCATCCGGCCGCAGCAGGTAGAACGACGGCCGCGAGCGGCCGTATTCCTGCGCGAGCCCGGCATCGCCGCCTTCGGCATCGGTGACGCGCCAGACGCGCACCGCATCCGGCATGATCCGCTCGAGCCCCTGCACGAGCGCCTGCGCATCGGTCGGCATCGGCGGCACCGCGCCGGCGTCGGCATTCACCGGCTCTTCCAGCAACAGCAACGTGAAGCTCGCCGGATCGTGCAGGTCGTATAGCCGCGCCGCTCCAGGCGCCTGACCGAGCGGCCCGTCGAGCACCCGCACGCGCGCGTCGGGTGCCCGCTCGCCTGCGCGCGGCCCGCCATCGAGCACGCGCTCGAGCGTCAGCGGACTCTTCCGGTACTGCACGCCGAGCTCGCTGACCGTGCGCCGCACCGCGTCGCGCATCGGCCCGAACGACGCCAGCACCGGCACGACGTGATCGCGCAGCAGCTTCATCGCGCCACGCTCGGCTTCGACGATCTGCGTGACGAAACCGGTCTGCCGCAACACGTCGCGCTCGATCGGATGACGCTCCGCGTGATACGTGTCGAGCAGCCGCTCGGGCGTGCCCGCGCCGAGCACGCGCGCGAGCTTCCAGCCAAGATTGAACGCCTCCTGGATGCCGGTGTTCATGCCCTGCGCGCCGGCCGGGCTGTGAACATGCGCGGCGTCGCCCGCGAAGAACACGCGGCCGTGACGCAACCGGTCGACCATCCGGCTGTGCAGATGAAAATACGCCGACCACGCGAGATCGCTCGGCGAGATCGACGCGCCGGCACGGGCACGCACGATCGCGTCGCATTCCGCAAGCGACGGGGTCGGCGCATCGGGCGACGCGTCGCCGCCGGGCGGCCGGTCGGCCACGAGCCGGTAACGGCCACCGCCCATCGGAAACAGGCCGGCGATGCCTTCGGATGTCGTGAACAGGTGGATCTCTTCGTCCGGCCAGTCGGGTATCGCCGCGAAATCGGCAAGCAGGAAGGTCTGCTCGAACGCGTGCCCGGCGAAGCCCAGGCCGAGCAGATGCCTGACCGTGCTGTGCGCGCCGTCGGCGGCGATCAGGTACGACGGCGCGAACGATTCGTCGCGGCCGTCGGCGCAGCGAATCGACACGTCGAGCGATGCACCGTCCGCATCGCACGCGGTCAGCGTCGCGCCGCGCTCGACCGTCACGCCGAGCCGGGCCAGATGTTCGGCAAGCAGGCGCTCGGTGACGGTCTGGTCGAGAAACAGCAAGTACGGATAGCGCGTTTGCAACGGATCGAAATCGAGCCGTGCGATCACGCGGCCGTCGGCATGCAACTCGGCCGCATGGGCACGATGACCGAGCGCGAGAAACGGCTCGACCGCGCGATGCTGCTCCAGCAGTTCGAGCGTGCGCGCCTGGATGCCGATCGCGCGCGAATACGGCGCGGGCGCAGCGAGCCGATCGATGATGCGCACCGGCACGCGGGCTCGCGCGAGGCTCATCGCCGCGGCAAGGCCGGTCGGCCCCGCGCCGACGATCAGCACGGGCGGGATATCGGGCAGTGTGTCAGCCATGAGAACCTCGATGACACGCGACCCTGCAAGTCTACGCCGCTCCGCGTGACGGGGCCATATGCCGATCGGCCGACGCGCGGCACCATCGCGCGGTGTGGGAAAATACGCGCTTTCCGCCAGTTTTCGCGTTATGGATTCCGCATTCGACCGGGCGTATGCCGCACACCGCGCGGGCCGCCTCGCCGAGGCCGAGCACGGCTATCGCAACGCGCTCGCCTCCAATCCCGCCGACGCCGACGCGCTGCATCTGTTCGGCGTGCTGCGGCACCAGCAGGGCCAGCACGCCGAGGCGGCCGATCTCGTCGGCCGCGCCGTCGCGCTGCGGCCAGGCGATGCCGCGCTGCAGCTCAATCTCGGCAACGCGCTGAAGGCGCTCGGCCGGCTCGACGAAGCAGTCGACCGCTTTCGCAACGCGCTGACGCTCGCGCCCGAATTTCCGCTCGCGCACTACAACCTCGGCAACGCGTATGCGGCGCTGCAGCGCCACGACGATGCGATCGATGCATTCGGCCGCGCGCTGCGGCTCACGCCCGACGATGCATCGATCCACAACAATCTCGGCAACGCGCTGAACGCGCTCGGCCGCCACGACGACGCGCTCGCCGCGTTCCGTCGCGCGCTCGAGTTGCGGCCCGGGCATGCGGGAGCGCACAACAACCTCGCGATGGCGCTGAACGCGATGGGCCGCGCCGACGACGCAATCGCGCACTTCCAGGCCGCGATCGCCGCGCAGCCGCGCTTCGTCGCCGCCCATTTCAATCTCGGCAACACATACGATGCGGTCGGCCGGCATGCTGAGGCGGCCGCCGCGTTCGAAGCCGCGCTCGCGCTGCATCCGCCGTTTCCGCTCGCGCTGTTCGGGCTCGCGAACGCACTGAGCGCGCAGGCCCGCCACCGCGACGCGCTGCCCTACTATGAGCGTGCCGTCGGTCTCGATCCATCGTTCAGCCTGGCCTGGCTGAATCTCGGCAACGCACATCACGCGCTCGGTGCGCACGAGATGGCGCTGCGCGCCTTCGACCAGGCACTGCGCGTCGCGCCCGATCTCACGCTGGCACGGCTGCACCGCGCGGTCACGCTGCTGACGCTCGGCGACTTCACGCGTGGCCTGCCCGCCTACGAAGCGCGCCACGACACGCCCGGCGCGACGCCGCTCGGCACGCTGCCGCGCTGGCAAGGCGAGCCGATCGCGTCACGCACGCTGCTGATCCGCGCGGAACAGGGCTTCGGCGACACGCTGCAGTTCGTCCGCTTCGTGCCGCTCGCCCGCGCACGCTGCGCGCGCGTCGTGCTCGAAGTCCAGCCGGAACTGGTTACGCTGCTGGCGCCGGCCGCGGCGCGCTGGCGCGTGACGCTCGTCGCGCTGGGCGCGGCAAGACCGCCTGCCGCGGATGTCGCGTGCACGCTGATGAGCCTGCCGTTCCTGCTCGGGCTTCAGACGAAGGAGGACATCGTCGCGGGCTCGCGCTACCTCGACGCGCCCGACGGCGCCGGCAGGCGTTTTCGCGGCTCGCTCGGCGGGCAGTCGAAGCGCAAGTTCGGCCTCGCGTGGTCGGGGCGCCGGCAGGCGCAGGAAAACCGTTCGATGCCGTTCGACGCGCTCGCACCGCTGCTCGCGCTGCCGGACATCGACTGGATCGTGCTGCAGCCCGCACTCGACGACGACGAACGCGCGCGCGTCGACGCGCATCCGCGCGTGCATCGGCTCGACGGCCGGCTGAACGACTTTGCCGACACGGCCGCGCTGATCGATCGGCTCGACGGCGTCGTCACGATCGATACGGCGGTCGCGCACCTGGCCGGCGCGCTCGGCAAGCCGCTGTGGGTGATGCTGCCGTTCGCGCCCGACTGGCGCTGGTTCACCGGCGACGACTGTCCGTGGTATCCGCAGGCCAGGCTCGCCCGCCAGCCCGCGCCGGGCGAATGGCACGACGTGGCGGCCGCGGTCGCCGGCATGCTGCGCGAAGCCTGAACGCAGACGAAAAAGGGAGCGCGCCGCGCTCCCTTTTTCATTGCATGGTGTACGGCCGGCGCCGCGCGTCATACCGCTGCCGGTCAGGCCGCCTTGTACTGGTTGCGCGCCTCGGCCGTGCGATACAGCACGAGTGTCGCGATCAGCCCGCAAATCGCGGCAACGCTCAGCCACAACCCCGGCGCCGCCTTGTTCCCGGTCTGATGAATCAGCAGCGTCGAGATCGCGGGCGTGAAGCCGCCGATCGTCGTCGCCAAGCTGTATGCCAGCGAGAAACCCGCCGTGCGCACGTCGGCCGGCATCACTTCGGTCAGCGCGACGACCATCGCCCCGTTGTACGACGCGTACAGGAACGACAGCCACAGCTCGACCGCGAGCAGCCGCAGGAACGACGGATCGCCGACGAGCCACAGCACGGCCGGGTAAGCCGTCAACAGCGTCAGCACCGTGAACGCGATCAGCACCGGGCGGCGACCGATGCGGTCGGACAACGCACCGGACAGCGGCAGCCATACGAGATTGGAGATCCCCACGCAGACGGTCACGACGAGCGCATCGAGCGACGACAGGTGCAGCACTTCCTTGCCGAACGTCGGCGTATAGGCAGTGATCATGTAGAACGACACCGTCGTCATGATCACCATTCCCATGCCCGCCACCACGACGCCCCAGTTGTCGAGCATCGAACGCATGATCTCGCCCATCGTCGGACGATGACGCTTCGCGAGGAACTCGTCGGTCTCCTTCAGCGAACGACGGATCAGGAACAGGAACGGCACGATCAGGCAGCCGATCAGGAACGGAATGCGCCAGCCCCACGCGGTCATCTCCTCGGCCGGCAGTGCGCGGTTCAGCAGCACGCCGACGAGCGCGGCGAACACGACGGCCACCTGCTGGCTGCCCGACTGCCACGACGTATAGAACCCCTTGTGCCCCTTCGTCGCGATCTCCGACAGGTAGACCGACACGCCGCCGAGTTCGACGCCCGCCGAGAAGCCCTGCAGCAGCCGGCCGAGCAGCACGAGCACCGGCGCGAGCACGCCGATCGTCGCATAGCCGGGTATCGCGGCCACCGCGAGCGTGCCGATCGCCATCAGCCCGAGCGTCAGGATCAGCCCCTTGCGGCGGCCGTGATGGTCGATGTACGCGCCGAGCACGATTGCGCCGACCGGCCGCATCAGGAAGCCCGCACCGAACACCGACAGCGACAGCATCAGCGACGCGAATGCGTTGCCGCTCGGGAAGTAGGTTTTCGCGATGGCCGACGCGTAATAGCCGTAGACCATGAAGTCGTACATTTCCAGGAAGTTGCCGCTGACGACCCGGAACACGGTGCGGACTTTCGATTCCTGCGCGATGGCGTGTGACGCTGTGGACATGTTTTTCTCGCTCAGCTCGGATGGCGCGAATCCGCGCCGCATGGATCCGACGACGCACGCGGCGCCGGGCCGGCGCGCACGGGCCTCGCTGCCCGCCGGCGGCGCGCCGCGCGACGACGCGCGCACCGGCATGGTTCGCGCATCATGCCACGCCAACCCGACATTTGCCTTGTGTCGCCCCTGCCGGTGCGGTCGCGGCGTTCTCCTCGTACAAGTCGTCCCGAAACGGCAGCAAAAATCAGATTGATCTGATCGACCGGCCTTCGCCGGCTGACCACAATGTCCCGATTTGCAACCAACGTTCGGCGCCGCACCGGCACGGTTGCCCGTGTCGCATGGCGCACCGCCCTCATGACCCCATCGCCCCTCGTCCCCGTCGCAGGCGCGCTCGCCCGCCCCCGCGTCGCTCCGCTCGATCACGTGCCGTCACTCGGCCGCGACTGGACCTTTCGCGGCGCCCCCGGTGCGCGGCCCGGCAAGCACTGCCTCGCGACACTGACGACGTCCTGCATCGACGTGGACCGGCCGCACCGCGCATGCCACTGGAAGCCGCTGTCCATCACGGCGTCGGCACCGCTGCGTGCCGGGTCGCCGGTTGCACTGCCTGCCGCCGCGGCCCCGTGCTCCCGCCGTATCGCCGGCGGCTTTCGCGACCGGCGTGCGAAGTACGCGATCTGCTGGAGTATCGGCGCGCTCGGCATCATCGGCTGGCTGATTGCCGCATATGAACCGATTGCAGGGTTCGGGCCTGCCTACGCGATTCACGCGGCAGGTGACGTACCGGATTACGCTACGTCGTCGTCCGGGGCCGTGCGGGTCGCTGCGGTTCAGCCGCGTACGTCGACGAGCGCGCCTCCGCAGCGCAAGATGGCCGCACCAGTCGCGACAACGGCCGAGCCACTGCCGGCCACGCACCAGGTCGCGCGTCCTCCCGCATCGCTTCGTCCAAAGGCAACATCCGGCGTGCCGCCGACCGCCACCGCCACTGCCACTGCCGCGTCGCCTCGTTCGAGCGGCAAGCGCATGGCGACGGCGCCGGTCCGAACACCAACCGTGATGCGGATGGCCACACGGCCGCCGATCCGCGACAACACGGTCGACACCCGCACCCGCGAGCGGCTCGCCGCATTGCCGCGTGCAACCGGCGACATGCGCGACACGCTCGATGATCCGCTCACGCTGATCGCGATGGCGAGCGCGCTGCACGCTACCGAGCCTGTCCGCGCCACGCGCGCGCCCGCCACCGGTGTGGACTGGACGGCGCAGCTGTCCCACCGCCGCCTGACCGATACGCCGGACGCATTCGCGCGCTGATGCCCGGCCATAAAAAAACCCGGCGAAGCCTGCTTCGCCGGGTTTTGCTCGTCTCTGCGCCCGTCTGACGATTCGTTACTTGTGCGCGGGCAGCCCCGTCTCGGTCTGCTTCTCGAGCTGTCGCACCTGCTCCTGCAGATCGCGCAGCTGCATCTGTGCAGCCCGCTTCTCGACCTGCAGCGCCTGCGCCTGCTCCTGCGCCGAGCGCTGCCGCTGCGCGACTTCAGCCTGCTGGCTGCGCGCAACGCTCAAGTCGGCCTGCAACTGCTGCGCACGATTCGCCTGCAGCGCGATCACACGCTCGAGAAACGCCTTCTGCGCCTCCAGCTCGGTGCGGCGGATCTCGATATCGGCGAGTTGTACGGTCTGCTGAACGAAGTTCGCGTACACCATCTCCGCGCGGCTCTTCTCCTGCGACCGGATCACGCGCCATAGATGTTTGTCCTGGAACAGCGCGACGTAGTACGTCATCTCGCGCGGGTCGAACATCAGGCTCGCACCGTAGCTGCCGTTGTACGTCGTGCGCATCTCGACGATCCGGCCGTCGTGCAGCATCTGCGTCAGCTCCGCGACGTTGCCTTGGGCGGAGGCATCCGGCGCCGCCGTGGCTGATGCCGCCGTGTCGCCGCGCAGGCTCGTGACCGCCGGACGCGTACCGGCGGCGGGCGCCGTCGCGTCGGCGGACCAGGCCGCGCCCGCTTGCGCGCAGGCAGCCAGCGCGACGATCCACGTGGCGCATCGTGCAGGGGAAAAATTTCGGAAAGCCAACGTCAGACTCCGGCAAACGAATCGGAACTCGCGATTATCGTTCAAAACGAAACGGCCGCATCTCGAATTTGTCGGGATGCGGCCGGCCTTCGTGCGACGCGAAGCTTGCGGCTTGCTACAGGCGGGTTTCGCGCGCCGCGCGCAGGAATGCATCGAGCAGCGGCGTGCAGTCGAGCAGCTCCGAACCGCCGGCCCGATGGAACTCGGGGTGCCACTGCACGCCGACGACGAACGGCGAACGGCGATGGCGAATGCCTTCGATGATCCCGTCGCCGGCCGACACGGCCTCGATGTTCAGATCGCGACCGAGATCGCGGATCGCCTGATGGTGGATCGAGTTGACGATCGCTTCGCTGCGCCCCGGGAACATGCTCGCAAGCGTCGACGAATCCGGGAAGCGGATCGCGTGACGATGCTGGTCGTAATGCTCGCTCACGTGCGCATTCGCGGTCGGCACGTCGGTGGCGATGTCCTGGTACAGCGAGCCACCGAACGCGACGTTGATCAGCTGGCAGCCGCGGCACACGCCGAGCACGGGTTTGCCGGACTCGACGAACTCGTGCAGCAGCTCGAGCTCGTACATGTCGCGCACGCGATCGCCCGGCCACTCGGGGCGGGCGTCGGACGCGGCATAGGTTTGCGGCGATACGTCTGCGCCGCCCTGCAGCAGCAGGCCGTCGAGATGCTTCGCGTAGTCGCGCAGGCGGATGTTGCTCGGATGAATCATGCCCTGATGGCCGACGGTCGGAATCATGAACACGAGCACGTCGCGCGACATGACCCAGTGCGCGATCGATTCCTCGAGGTACTGGAGCGTCTTGCCTCTCAGCCCCTTCGCACCCGGTTCCGGATGGAAGATCCGCGCCGACACGCCGATGCGCAGCGTGCGCTGCGTGATGCGCTGGCCGGCACGGTCGAACAGCCGGCGGGCGCGCGCGGCCACGATCCGGCCGAATACCGACCACGGCGTGTCGCTCTGCTTCAGATAGGCCGGCGGCGCATTCTGCGCGCTCGCGGGCGGCGGGCGCGGCGTGTCGAAATCAGGCTGCGCGCCGAAACCGGGTGGCGGCGTGCCAGCCTTCGGCGGCGCGGCGGCAGCAGCAGCACCATCGATGGCGGCGCCGGTCGCCCCGGGCGCGCCCGGCTCGGACGCAGCCGTAACCGGTGACGCGCCGTCGGCAGCGACGTTCTGCGCGGCGGCCTGGGCGGCCGGCGCATCGGGCGCTTTCGCCGGATCGGTACGGGGTGAATCGGAAGAAACGGAGGAGGTGCCGGGCAGACCGGCCGGGGAAGGCGTGTTTTCGCTCATGACGATGGTCTGGTACGTCGCTCACGCGTATGGATAAACGAAGATTCATTATGCTTCAGCGCACGATCGAGCGGCAAACCTGCAACATCCTGTCGATATTGTTGCAAGTCGGCGGCAAACTGCGTCGGGGAGCGTCCCCGCCCGCGCGCCGGCCAGGCGGATGCGGCATCGCCAATACTGGACATCAGTGATATATCACAATAATATCCACGCATCGTCCACGCTTCCCGACCGCCTGCGCCATGATCGCGCCCCGCCCGGCCGCCGCGCCGCACCCCGCATGAATGCCCTCGCCGACGTCAGCCACGAGCACCCGGCCGCACCGACGGCCAGCCTCGCCGACCGCGCGTATGCGCTGATCCAGCACGACATCATCACGATGCGCCTGAAGCCCGGCGCCGCCCTCAACGAAGCCGACCTCGTCGCCCGCACCGGCATCGGCCGCACGCCGGTGCACCAGGCCGTGCATCGGCTCGTGCTCGAAGGGCTGCTGTCCGTGATGCCGCGCAAGGGATTGATGGTGCAGCCGCTGTCGCTCGACGACATCGTCGCGGTAATCGACGTGCGGCGCATCAACGAAGCGCACTGCGCGGAACTCGCCGCGCGCCACGCAACGCCTGACGATCTCGCGCGCCTGGCCGCGCTGCTCGACGACGGGCAGGCCTGCGTCGACACGCACGACGTCGAAGGCATGATGGAACTCGACCGCGCATTCCACCAGGCGATCGCCGCGGCCGCGCGCAACGCGGTCCTCGCCGACATCCTGCGCGGGCTGCATGAGCGCTCGCTGCGCTTCTGGTTCGTCACGCTGTCCGAACCTCACCATCTCGCCGACGTCCAGCACGAGCATCGCGAACTGTTCGATCGGCTGTCCGCGCGCGACGCCGCCGGCGCACGCGCGGCCGTTGAAAGTCATATCGATTCGTTCCGCTCCACGCTTCTTCAACATCTTCGCCCCTGAGCCGCCCATGACCACTTTCACGCCCTTCCCTCCGCTCGCCCAGCTCGCCGCCTACGAGCAGCACCAGACGCCCGGCGCCTACGAACCGACGCCGGAGGCCTCCGGCCGCCGCGCGCTGAAGAACCTCGCGCTCGCGTATCTCGCCGAACTCGAGGATCCGGCCGATGCG